>CAXBKL010000001.1:0-120668 GCA_963976125.1 uncultured Sulfitobacter sp.
GCGGCGGGTCCGGGAACCTCCGCAGCCGCAGGTTCCTCCATCGCCGTGAAAAACATCCCCGCAGTGCCCTGCGCCATCGCCTCTGGTGAGGGGACAACCTCGATGGTTCTTGTGGCGTGTGGCGCCACCTGATCCAGCATGTCGCGGGTCACGAACAGCGGATCCTTGCCAAGCTCCTGCATCTTGAGCGGATCCGCAGATTCGGGCGGATGGTCGGCAAACCAGAGCAACACAGTCTTGCCCGGTATCTGTTTCAGCATCAATTGCATGCGCGCGATCCATGCCTGCTGGAGTTCGTCCCGCACCACTCCGAACCGTTCGGGCGAGACAAGCATCAGTCGGTTCAGCATATGCTTGTTGAAATGGAAATCCGCAAAATCGACGTCCCGGTAGATCGTGCGCAAAAGCGTAGAGGTCGAAACAAACCGGTCGTTCCGGCGCGGGTGCACCGCATAGAAACGATTTGTCATGTTCTGTGCGCCGATGATCTGGATCACTGTGATCTCTGCCCTGGCGGCGGCTGAAATCACAAAGGGATCCTGCGCAAAAGCATCAATGCCTGCATTCGGCTGGCCAAAGTTCACACACACACGCCCAATCGCAGCCTCTACCAAAGCCGGAAACGGTTTCTGAACAAACTTGCCGTAGGTCTCTGTACTTCCCAGAAACGCGATATAGGGCTGATCCAGACAGCGTCGTGGCCCCCTGAACAGCAATTTCGACGTGCCGTACCGGCACGGCAAATAATCCAGGGCCCCCGGCCCCAACACATCATAGGTCATCTCACCCACCTTTTTTTCACCCAAGGTAAGAATGCGCCTTCAAATACTGCGATTCGCTTAATGCCTGCATTTAGCGAGAGTTATTCGGAGTTCCGGCCCTTGCAGCACACCAGCACTGGGCCGTAATGTACGGCTGAAATCCAGCAAAGGGGCAGTCCATGGAAATCCAGACAATCGGCATCGTCGGCGCAGGGCAAATGGGCAATGGCATTGCGCATGTTCTGGCATTGGCAGGCTATGACGTCTTGATGACGGACGTAAGCGCCGATGCGTTGCAGAATGCCATGGACCTGATTGGTGCCAACATGGCCCGTCAGGCCGGACGTGGGAAGATCACCGAAAGCGAGATGGACGCCGCCGTCGCCCGTATAAGGACGACGCAGACGCTGACCGATCTTGGCCAGAGTGATCTGATTATCGAAGCAGCGACAGAGAGGGAGACTGTCAAGCAGGCCATTTTCGAGGATCTGCTGCCGGTTTTGAAACCCACAACAATCCTGACCTCGAACACATCGTCGATTTCCATAACCCGCCTGGCCAGCCGCACCGACAGGCCCGAAAAATTCATGGGATTTCACTTCATGAACCCGGTGCCGGTCATGCAATTGGTTGAGCTGATCCGCGGGATCGCCACCGACGAAGAAACCTTTGCCGCCTGCAAGGCGGTCGTTGACCGGCTGGGCAAAACCGCCGCATCAGCCGAAGATTTCCCGGCCTTTATCGTGAACCGCATTCTGATGCCGATGATTAACGAGGCCGTCTATACGCTCTATGAGGGTGTTGGAAATGTGCAGTCCATCGACAGTTCCATGAAGCTGGGTGCGAACCATCCGATGGGTCCGCTGGAATTGGCGGATTTCATCGGGTTGGACACCTGCCTCGCGATCATGAACGTGCTGCATGACGGGCTGGCAGATACGAAATACCGGCCTTGCCCGCTGCTTACAAAATACGTCGAAGCCGGGTGGCTGGGCCGGAAAACCCAGAGGGGGTTTTACGATTATCGCGGGGACACGCCGGTTCCGACGCGCTGATCCACCATCAAGGTCGCACGTCAGTCCTTGAGCGCCAGGGTATGGGCGCGCAACCATGCCATGAACCCGCGCGGATCGTCGGCGCGGGCGTCAATTTCCGACTGTGGGATCGGATGCCCGACAACCGGGGCCTGCGGCTTGTTACAGGCCTTGACGATCTCATGCAGCAAAAGACCCTGTCGCAGCATCGGGCTGATCTTGTTTGCGATCTGGTAGGCGCGGCTGTTCTGACCGGGAAACCGCAGCGGCACCACGGTTGCGCCGGACCTGCGGATCACCTTGGCCGTAAAGACATTCCATTCGTCTTCCACCGCAGGCCCCCACCATGTTTCCGAAGACGCCACCACCCCCGAAGGAAAAAGCGCCACAACGCCGCCATTCCGAAGGTGTTCCATCGCCTTGGCGCGCATCTCGACGCCCTTGCGCTGCGCGTCGGGGTCATGCGGAAACGGGACGGGGATCATGTAAGACCCCGCCACCTCGTCGATGGAGGTCAATAGCGACCGGGTCAGAATCCGGTAGTCGGGGCGCACACGGCCAATAAGGTCGGCAAAGATCATGCCATCGACCATGCCGTGCGGGTGGTTCGCCACAACAACCACTGGCCCGGTCTTGGGAATACGGTCCAGCTGTTCGCGTGGTGTGGTCAGGTCAATGCCCATGGTATCAAGCGCAGCACGCCAGAATGATTGCCCGCTGGGAGTACCGCGCTTTTCGAATTTGCGGATCATCCTGAGAATCGCAATCTTGCCTGTAAAAAGCTCGATCACGCTTATCATGCGTGCTTTCCAGGGATCTTCGAAAGTTGACGCATATGACAGACTGCGGCGATCATACTTTTGGAAAGTCACAGAGCCGTCATCGTCGGGGCGGACGTCATTGCCGTTCAAGGGTTTAGGTTCATCCAACAAGGAAGATCCCCTTTGTTCAGTCAAGATTGCGACCGTTCAGCGGCCTTCGCCGAACCTGTCACCCACGAGCGCGGCCAAAGCGTCCGCCAGCGCCTGCGCATCAGGCCCGGAAGTTTGCACGTCAATAGTGCTTCCGCGCGCGGCTGCCAACATCAAAAGCCCCATGATGCTGTCGCCTGATGCCGACATGCCATCCTTGCTGACCTCGGCGCGGGCATCGAATGATTCGACAACCTCTACCAATTTGGCCGATGCGCGGGCGTGAAGACCCTTTTCGTTCACAATTTCGAGGGAAACTTTGGTCATAATTCCTCGCCTTTCAGCGCGCGCTCAGGTTTTGGCTGTTGATGTATTTCTTGCCCGCTTCCAATGCGGCTCGCACCGCATCCGGGACTTCGAGATGGCGGGATTTCGCCAGCTTGATCAGCATGGGAAGATTTGCGCCATACACGATACGGCGGTTTTCCGGCTGACACGCCAGGAGCGACAGGTTGGAAGGCGAACCGCCATAAAGGTCGGTGACGACCACAACGCCATCCCCCTGATCCACCTCGTCAGCGGCGGCGCATATCTCGTGTTCTTTGGAGGCGCGGTCATGGTCTGCCTGAATGGCGATGGCGCGTACGCCATTTTGTGATCCCACGACATGTTCAATGGCAGCGAGATACTCGCGCGCCAGTTGTCCATGTGCGACGATAACAATTCCGATCACGTGGGGCCCTCGTTAGGATTCTGACGGTCCAGTTCACGGTGCCTAATTGACACCTGCCAGCCCTCCTCTGCAAGGCGCAATGCGTGGTGTTCGGCAAGCGTCACCGACCTGTGTTGCCCGCCGGTACACCCAAAGGCGATTGAAAGATGGGATTTTCCCTCATCCCGGCTGGCGGGCAGGATGAGTTGGCTCAATTCCAGCACCTTTTTGGCAAATGGCGCGAACCGGGGATCACCGGCAACGAAGACGGCCACGGCGCGGTCAGTCCCGTTCAATGCGCGCAGTTCAGCGTTCCAATAGGGGTTTTGCAGGAATCGGCAATCATAAATCATGTCGACCGATCGGGGCAGTCCGCGTTTGTAGGAAAACGACTGGACCGAAATCGTCAGGTGATGTTGTCCCGAGGGCGCGAACCACTGTTCGATTTCAGCACGCAGTTGATGTACATTCAGGTCCGTCGTGTCGATCAGGACATCCGCACGGGTGCGAATCGGGCGCAAAAGCTCTTGTTCCCGCCGGATGCCGTCGGCCGGGCGGCCCTTGGGGGCAAGCGGATGCCGGCGGCGGGTCTCAGAAAACCGGCGCAGCAGGGCGTCGGAGGCGCAATCCAGATAGAGCAGTTCAGCGCGCACATCATCGCGCGCCGACAGTCGCAGGATCAGCTCCAGCACCCGGTCAGTGGCAAAATCACGGTTGCGCGCGTCTATGCCCAACGCCAGCGACCGGTCAAATTTGGCATGATCCAGCAGCGCCGGCAGCAGACGGAGCGGCAGATTGTCTATGGTCTCGAAACCGGCATCCTCCAACACATTCAGCGCAGACGACCGGCCCGCACCGGACGGCCCGGTGACAAGCACGATACGGCGTCGACCATCCAGGCCGGACGCCGGTGCACGGGTTGAAGAAGCGTTCATGACCCGGAACTTATGCCCTTGCCCAGATAAAGCAACAACGCGGCGGCGAAATGCGGGCTTGGGGCGTTATGCAGGCAAGGCAGCGTGACCCCGAGCAGATCATAGTGATGCGGTTCCGGCAGCCGTTGGTGTTCAGCCCTTGAAAGGTCCACGACCAGATTCAGCGCAGTTGGGCCAGCGGCGTCCAGCTTCAGGATGCCAACGCCACGCGCCTCGATCATTCCGGCGATGGTGCCCGGTACCGTGGCGATGACCCTTTGGCCCGATCGTTCCACCCGTGTGCGGTCATCGGCCACCAGCCGGGCCCCCAGGCTGATCAACTGGAGCGCAAGCGAGGATTTCCCGGATCCTGACGGCCCTAGGATCAACATTCCTTGCCCCGATAGGCTCACCGTGGTGGCGTGGATAATTTCGCTGGGGTTGGTCATTCCGGGGGCCGCCGGGAGGGGCGCAGTTTATGTTGGCAGGCCGACGACAAAACGGGCACCCAGTGGGTCAGAGGTGATGTCGGCCTCTGTCGGGCGGATGTTCTCGGCCCAGATCACGCCGCCATGCGCCTCGACGATCTGTTTTGAAATCGCCAGGCCCAGTCCGGAATTATTACCGAAATGCTCGTCCGGGCGTTGTGAATAAAAGCGTTTGAATATCTTTGACAGCGCCTGTTCGGGGATACCGGGGCCAGTGTCTTCTACCACGACCAAGACGCGGTTCTGGCGTTTACGTACCCAGACACGGATTGCATCCCCGTCCTCGCAGAAAGAGATAGCATTGGTTATCAGATTGACAAAAACCTGCGCCAGCCGGGCTTCCAGCCCGTGAATGGTAATCGGTTGATTGGGCAGGTCAGTGATGAAATCAATGCCTTTGGATTTCGCATCTTCGCCCAGATACTGACCCAGGTTGCCAACCATCTTGAGCAGGTCGAATTCTTCTTCTTCTTCCTTGACCAGTTCCGAATCAAGCCGCGACGCGTTTGATATATCGCTGACCAGCCGGTCGAGGCGGCGCACATCATGGTCGATCACATCCAACAGCTTTTCGCGCTGATCGTCGCGTTTGACCATGCGCAATGTACCAACAGCGGAGCGCAGGGAAGCCAGCGGGTTCTTGATTTCATGTGCCACATCTGCGGCAAATTGTTCGTTCCCGTCGATCCGGTTGTAAAGCGCGGAAACCATGCCACGCAGCGCGCCCGACAGCCTGCCGATTTCGTCGGGGCGTGCGGTAAGATCGGGGATGCGGATCGGGCCGGGGTTCACCTTGCGCGCGTCCTTGTCGCGGCCCAGCTCTGCGGCGGTGGCCAGATCAGAGAGAGGGTTTGCAATGGTCGATGCCAGTACGAGGCTCAGACCGATGGACACCAGCGTTGCAATCACAAACATCTGCAAAACCCGTTCGCGTTCGCCGCGGACAAGGCTGTCGATCTCTCCTGCCACCGATGCGATGGCAACCACACCGACGGGCGTCGCCCCCTGCATGATCGGTGTCAGAACTGTGAACTGCGTGCCACCATCGGCATCCAATGTATTTTCTATCTGTGTGCCGCTCTCAAGGCTGCCTTGCACTAGCGACTTCAGCCGTTCCTCGATTGTGATTGCCGACGCGGGCTCCTGCTTGCTGCTGAACGGTATCGACACCTTCGTCCAGACCCAGCTCAATCCATCGGTAAGCCATGTCCGGCCTGCATTTTCCGGTGCCGCCGCAATGCTATCCAGGGCAAGGCTGCCTTTGGAGCGGGCAATCAGCGCACTGGTTGTGTCATAGACAAAAACATCAACGCCCCGTCGAAGGTCCAACCCTTCAAGCGTCATGGCCGCATCAACGCCATCGCCCGTGGCGAGGTTGACAGGTGCACCTGCGGGCAATTGGGCCTCGATCACGTCGGCGACCAGTTCCGCTTCGGAAACCAACGCCGCGGCACGTTGCACGGCAAGCGAATCGCGGGCGGAATTCAGATAGAGAATACCAGCAACCAGAACGTTCAACGCAATCAGGTTAAAGGTGATGATCTTGCGGGTCAGAGGAGACGCCCGGAGCGAAAACAGGCCACGCCGTTCCCGGCGCGCACGGACCTCGTCCGTCCCGCTCTTGTCGGGCGCGACCCAGTCATCGCCAAAAACAACATCGTTGTCTTTTGGTGTTTGGCTCAGATCGCGCACAAAGCTCCTCTCGGCCAAGGCCATTTGCCCGGTTTACTCTTCGTTATAGCGATAGCCGATACCGTAGAGTGTCTCAATCGCGGAAAAATCATCGTCCGCGCTGCGCATCTTCTTGCGCAGACGTTTGATATGGCTGTCGATGGTGCGATCATCCACATAGACCTGATCGTCATAGGCCACGTCCATCAACTGATCTCGCGATTTCACAAATCCGGGGCGCTGCGCGAGTGCCTGCAACAGCAGGAATTCCGTTACGGTCAACGAGACGTCCTTGCCCTTCCAGGCGACGGCGTGCCGCAGAGGATCCATGCGCAGATCGCCGCGCTCCATCACCTTGGTTTCTTCGGTATCGCCGACTTCACCACTGTCCACCGCGTCCTGACGGCGCAGCAAGGCGCGAATACGCTCGACCAGAAGCCGCTGGCTAAAAGGTTTCTTGACGTAGTCGTCCGCGCCCATCCTTAGGCCGAGCACCTCGTCAATCTCGTCATCCTTGGAGGTGAGAAAGATCACCGGCATCGTCGTCTTCTGTCGAAGCCGCTGCAGCAAATCCATGCCATCCATGCGCGGCATCTTGATGTCAAGTACCGCCATATCAGGGAGTTTCTTATTGAAGGCGTCCAATGCGGCCTGACCGTCATTGTAGGTTTCCACTTCGAAACCTTCCGCTTCCAGAGTCATCGACACAGACGTCAGGATATTCCTGTCGTCGTCCACCAATGCAATTTTTGACATTGCCTGTTTCCTTCGTGCTGCTCAATTATCGTTTTTTGTATTTTGAACCATAGATCACCATTTTTTGCATTCGAATCAATCTCTAAGTGCGAATCAGCCCGTCGTCGGACCCTATTTCCGCCACAATTTGGTTAGGAATGGCTAAATTGCCGCACTTTCTTACCCTTCGGGGCGTGGGCCGTGACGCTCCTTTTGGCCCGTCGAACCCGCACAGGGCCAAAGTTTGCCATGATGGCGCTAACGACCATTGACCCGTCTGTTCAATTGCAAAACCATCGTGTTAAGAGGCGCTTTATGACCCTAAAGGGTCGCGGGCGATCCGCCCGGTTCAGCCAGACCAGCACGGCACCGTGCGCCTACAGGAGAATTCACATGACATCTGGACGGGTAAACCCGCAGTTCCGCCTTGAAGATCAAAAGATCAACGGGTTGGGCAATGTCTATTACAACCTGATGGAACCTGCGCTGATCGAAACCGCGCTCAAGCGTAACGAGGGGGTGCTTGGCAACGGCGGCGCATTCCTTGTCACCACAGGCAAGTTCACCGGTCGGTCCCCAAAGGACAAGCATGTGGTACGTACCGACAGCGTAAACGACACCATCTGGTGGGATAACAATGCCGAAATGTCCCCCGAAGGTTTTGATGCCCTTTATGACGACATGATCGAACACATGCAGGGCAAGGACTATTTTGTACAAGACCTTGTCGGCGGCGCGGACCCACGCCACGCAATCAACGTGCGCATGGTGACGGAACTGGCCTGGCACGGGCTTTTCATCCGAACGATGCTGCGCCGCCCGGAGCGCACGGATCTGGATGATTTCATCGCTGACTTCACTGTCATCAACTGTCCCAGCTTCCAGGCCGACCCCAAGAAACACGATTGCCGTTCCGAAACCGTCATCGCGATGAACTTTGATCGCAAGATGATTCTGATTGGCGGCACGGAATACGCGGGCGAAAACAAGAAATCCGTTTTCACCCTCCTGAACTACCTGCTGCCCGAAGAGGGCATCATGCCCATGCACTGCTCTGCCAATCACGCAACCGGGAACCCGGTCGATACTGCCGTGTTCTTTGGCCTGTCAGGGACCGGCAAGACAACCCTTTCCGCCGACCCGCAGCGTACGCTGATTGGTGACGACGAACATGGCTGGTCCAACAACGGCACCTTCAATTTTGAAGGGGGTTGCTACGCCAAGACGATCAACCTCTCTTCCGAAGCCGAGCCGGAAATCTATGCAACCACGACCAAATTCGGCACCGTTATCGAGAACATGGTCTTTGACGAAGAAACCAGGGAACTGGACTTCGAAGATGATTCACTCACCGCCAACATGCGCTGCGCCTACCCGCTGCACTATATCTCGAACGCCTCGACAAAGGCGCTTGGCGGGCATCCGAAGAACATCATCATGCTGACTTGTGATGCCTTTGGCGTACTGCCTCCCATCGCGCGGCTGACACCTGCCCAGGCGATGTATCACTTCCTGTCCGGCTTCACCTCAAAGGTGGCCGGCACAGAGCGGGGGGTAACAGAACCCGAACCGACATTTTCAACCTGTTTCGGCGCGCCGTTCATGCCGCGCCGCCCAGAGGTTTATGGCAATCTGCTGCGGGAGAAAATCGCCCAGCACGGCGCAACCTGCTGGTTGGTGAACACCGGGTGGACCGGTGGCGCATATGGCACCGGATCCCGCATGCCGATCAAGGCAACCCGCGCATTGCTCACTGCCGCCCTGGAAGGCGCGCTTGGGTCAGTGGCCTATCGCAAGGATCCCAATTTCGGGTTTGAGGTGCCGGTTGCCGTAGAGGGCGTTCCAGACATCCTGCTGGACCCGCGCCGCACATGGGACAACCCCGAAGCCTACGACAGGCAAGCCGCCAAGCTGGTGGCAATGTTCTCGGACAACTTCGCCCAGTATTTGCCATTCATTGACGATGATGTGCGGGCCGCCGCAATCAGCTGAGCCCGGCAGATCAAAACAGAGAAAGGGAGCCGCAACACACTGCGGCTCCCTTTCTTTTTGGAAAAACCTTCGGTAGGTCAGGCGGCTTCTTCGACCAGATCCTCCACCGGAATGTCCAGCATGTAGCGGGCATCTTCCTGGCTGAGCCACGTCAGAAAAGCCTCGATGGGCTGTTCATGGCCATCAACCTGCCACTTCAGCGCGCCGGGTTCATTGTGCATATACCCCATCCGTTCGGCGAACCCCTTGAAGGCCACTTTGCGCAACATGAACCCATAGATATAGTCCGGATCCCAGCGCCGCATCGCCTCAAGCAGTCCAGTGCGTGCCAGCACGGTCGAAAGGCCGACACCGCGATAGCACCCCTTTTCGGGCGGGGCCATCCACACCTCACCGTGATAGACGACATTGCCTGCAATCTGATGTGCGCCCGGTGTCGCCCGGAAGCGTGATCTGTTGATGTCCACACCCGGAAGCGGCGGTGGAAAGTCCCGGAACCGGGTGAGAAGATGCGCTGCCAACGTCTTTCCGCCCAAAGGAACTTTTTTCGCCGCTTGTGTGTGAATCAGGTCACCTTTGCCGTTTCTGCCGATCAGCCAGAACGAATCTCTGGGTCGCAAATTGTGTTTGGTGTGGTCAAACGGCACCCCCAGATTCTGCATTTTGCGTTCGCTGTGGATAATTTCACTGTATTGCTCGAAATCACTGCCAATGGTGATCTCGATACCGTGGGACCGCAAGATATTGCGACTGGTCGCAATAAACGGAGCGGCGTCCTGCGGGAACTGAATCGTCATTCGTACTGTCCTTACTACCTACCATGGCAAAAGGTTAATACAAACGCCGCCAAAAAGCCCGTGCTTTGGCCAAGTTATGCCCAAAAAATGTCACAATTGCGCCTAAACACTTAAAAATGGGTTAATCGGCATGGTTGAGAATGCTGCTTTCAAACCGCGCATCCTCTACTTTGAAGGGAATCGGTTCCACCGGATCAAGCGCCTCAAGCTCGGATGGGTCGAGCCCAGAGATGCGTACAGCGTCCACTGGCAGGACAAGTGACATCACCGCAGGAGAGCGATCGGGAAAGAACCCGCTGAGGATCAACCGTTGATATGCGACCGGCGCCAGGTCGTCTGTTCCCGACCGAGGCATCCTCGTGAACACATGATCCAGGCGGGCAGTTTGCGTCGCCTGCACCTCGTCAAACGACTGATAAATCAAATGTGAAAATTCCTCACCTGCGGGCATCTGGCTGATGGGTCTGCCAATGCTTGACCGGGCAAAATCCTGCCCAAACCAGTTCACGTAGACAGACTTCTGTCCGAACTCGACACATATCCATCCCGCTTCCGCCTTGCGGTAAATGATCAAATAGGGGCGCACATGCGAAAAGGCCGGGCTTTCGATTTCGCCCGCCGCCATCGACCAGGATCGAAATGTCTCTCGCAAGAGCACGGACGGGTCAGTCCAGATCAATCCAAGTGGCTGTTGCTCCTGATAAAAATCCCATGATCCAACTGTTGCCTTGAGATGCTGGAGGTGGCCGATTGAGCTAGATTGCCCGCGCAACCAGGTCGTTCCCCGCGCCAGAATATCCTTTGCATCCGGCAGCGCGTTTTCCCCCGCGACGGTCAGGTAATACCGGCGGTCGTCCACGTAGAACAACGGCACGCCCATCGCGTCTTCCAGGGTGGAGATATGGCGTCGTACGGTTTGGCGGGTGCTGCCCAGATCTTTTACCGCATGGCTCAGGTTAAGCGTTGCCGCCAGAGTGACAAACGAGCGGATCATCTCGAACAACAACCCCGGAGTCACATTTGTATTGGCAGGAAAGACTGCGGTCTTGAGGTCGATCGTCTTGTTCATGTCATCTCTTTGATACACGTCTCGCCACCAATGCAACATTAATCATACAGTAATAGTAAATGGATCATACAGTAGGGTAACAATTATCACCCATCAACGGTTCATTTACACGTCAAAAGTGAATATATGTAGATAATTGAACGAAAACGGGAATTTGACGATCACTACCCTCACACCAACCAGGGGTAGGAATATGGCTCATCCGGTAGACACGCATGTGGGGCGCAAGCTCAAACAAATCCGTACGCTGCGTCGTTTGTCTCAGACAGACGTGGCGCGCAAACTCAATCTCTCTTTCCAGCAGATCCAGAAATACGAAATTGGGTCAAACCGGATTGCTGCCAGCCGTTTGTTTGAATTGGCACAGATCCTGGATGTAGCGCCGAGCTACTTCTTCGAGGGATTGAACGACAATACCAACGTGCCTCCCAAGAACGACCCCGGCATGGAAATCGTATCAGCCCTTGCCTCGATCAAGGACGACGCGGTCAAGACCCGGATTGTTACCTTTATCCAGGACGTATCGGGCATGACAGTGGCCAAGCGCAGCTAGAACACGGCCCGCCGGATCAGGTTCAATCCGGCGACAAGCAGAACCAGCAGCGTCGCGCGGCGGAACGCTGTCTGGTCAATCCGGTCCATCACCTTGCTGCCGATCCACATACCAATGAGCGCCGGCCCTATCATCGCCACCGAAAACGGCAGGGTTTCTTCGCGCAGCACACCTGACCCGATGTGGGACGCAAACAAAAGCGCCGAACCGCCGCCATAGATCACCCCCTGAATACGGATTTGATCATACTTGGGTGTGTTCAACGCCGTCAGGTAACTGACCGTTGGCGGGCCCCAGACGCCCGAGATACCGGCCAGCACACCTGCGAATCCTCCCACAGCCGCTTCCAGCCCCCATGTCTTGTTTGAGATGTGGAACATATGGCCGGACAACTGCCACACAGCAAAGAACACGACGGGGATACCGATCACCAGTTGCATCGTCTGCTCGGGAATGACCCGCACAAATTGTGCCGCAACAACAAGTGTGGTTCCCCCGGCGGCAAGGAACACCCAGAACGTCTTGACGGTTTTCCACGCCTCCGCGTACCCCTGACGCAACGATTGCAGCACATTGCTGACAAGCGTCGGCAGAATCAGTCCCGCCAGTGCAAGGTCCGGCGCGATGAACGTCGTGAGGCCAGAGATCATGACCAACGGCATCGCAAACCCCACGACACCTTTGACGAATCCCGCACAAAACGCGATGCCGAGGGCAACCGCAATCAAGGGCGGCGTAAGAAACGGGATAATCAGGTCCATAGCCCTACATAGCAGGATGGTCTTGGACTGCATTATCTAACGGTGGCGTAATTATCGAACAAAACGCCGCAGCAAAAAGTATCTTTGTTGTGCTGCACCTGCAAAAAGGCTATCCGCTGGCCAACGCTGAAAAGGGGATTATGACAATGGCACATGACGGTCAGGACGTGAAACAAATCCAGACATCTGTAATTCTGGACAACCTTCTGACGCTCACCGGGGCGGCGGTCGGGCCGGTTCAGGGCATCCTTGAAAAAGCGACCGCCCGCGTGCGCGAAACCGTAAGCGCCAATGGCCGCGTCTCCGCCGATCTGATTGAGCGGCATCAAACCGCCGCACATGGCCTTGCCTGGCTGGCGACCTATGCGCAGGCTCTGGAGCAGATGCAGAAATGGGCCGTGGCTCTGCAGGCAGAGGGCAAATTCAACGAGACCGAACAACTGATCCACCAGATTGCCTTTGGGGAATACCTTTGGCAGATCTACGGCGGCATTCAGATGAACCAAGGCGAGATATTGCGCCTGCAAGACCTTGGCCTGAGCCAGGACGATATGCGCGGGATGATGGATGATGCGGTCACAGCCCTGACCCAGGGCGGCAACACACAGGACGCCCGGACACGTCTGGTCCAACTGATGCAGGAGCATTCGGCCAACATCAGCGTCGGTGCGACCGGCCTTGATGAAGAGCTGGAAATGATTCGCGAGCAGTTTCGGCGCTATGCCGTCGAAAAGGTGGAACCCTTTGCTCATGACTGGCATCTCAAGGATGAGCTGATCCCGATAGAGGTAATCAACGAGCTTGCGGAAATGGGGGTCTTTGGCCTGACCATCCCGGAGGAGTTTGGCGGCTTCGGCCTGTCCAAGGCGTCGATGTGCGTGGTGTCCGAGGAATTGTCCCGAGGCTATATCGGGGTTGGGTCATTGGGCACCCGATCCGAAATCGCGGCGGAATTGATCATCGCGGGCGGCACGGACGAACAGAAGGCCAAATGGCTGCCCCGGATCGCCAGTGCCGAAACATTGCCCACCGCCGTCTTCACCGAGCCGAACACAGGTTCGGACCTTGGATCGCTGCGCGCCCGCGCGGTCAAGGACGAGAATGGCGATTACAAGGTCACGGGAAACAAGACCTGGATCACCCATGCCGCACGCACCCATGTGATGACGTTGCTGGCCCGCACCGACCCTGCAACGGACAATTACAAGGGACTGTCGATGTTCCTTGCGGAAAAGACACCCGGCGATGACGCGGACCCCTTTCCCACCGACGGCATGACCGGAGGAGAAATCGAGGTGCTCGGCTATCGCGGCATGAAGGAATACGAGCTTGGCTTCGACAACTTCCATGTGAAAGGTGAGAACCTGTTGGGTGGAGAAGAGGGCAAAGGTTTCAAACAACTGATGGAAACCTTCGAATCCGCGCGCATTCAAACGGCGGCACGGGCCATTGGGGTTGCCCAATCCGCGCTGGACATATCCATGCAGTACGCCCAGGACCGCAAGCAATTTGGCAAAGCCCTGATAAACTTCCCACGGGTATCGTCAAAGCTGGCGATGATGGCGGTCGAAATCATGGTGGCGCGCCAGTTGACTTACTTCTCCGCGTTCGAGAAGGATGAGGGCCGCCGATGCGATGTCGAGGCCGGGATGGCAAAGCTCCTGGGCGCCCGTGTCGCCTGGGCGGCGGCGGACAATGGGTTGCAAATTCATGGCGGCAACGGGTTTGCCCTTGAGTACAAGATCAGCCGCGTATTGTGTGACGCACGCATCCTGAACATCTTTGAAGGTGCTGCGGAAATTCAGGCGCAGGTCATCGCCCGCCGCATTCTGGGTTAGACCCATGACGTGAGCACAAGGGAGGCATGACTTGCCTCCCCCATTAGCAGCACGTAGTCACTCTGAATGCGCAGTACCCGCCTCACCCCAGAAATATGGCTTTCCGCCGGACTTGATGCCCTTGCCGCATCCGGGCCACAGGCGTTGGCGGCGGAACCCCTTGCGCGGGCGCTTGGGACCACCAAGGGGTCGTTCTATTGGCATTTCAAGGATGTGCCCGCCTTTCAGGATGCGGTTCTTTCCCGGTGGCGCGTGGACGCACTGGCCCATGTCATTGATTTGTTGCAACAGACCGGCGGCCCGGATCAGCGCCTGCGCCAGTTTGGCCGCGACATCGTTACCGATGGTGCCGAAGCAAGCGTGCGTGTCTGGGCCTTGACCGACAGCCGCGTTGCAGCGATTTGCGCGGAAGTCGACGCCGAGCGCCAGCAGTACCTGACCCGCATTCTGGGTCAGGTTGGCCTTGGGAATCCCGATTTTGCATTGGCCCTTCAGGCAACTTTGATCGGCCTGTCGCAACTTTCCCCTCGATCCACTGAGGATCAGATGGCACCGTTTGACACATTGGTAGATACCGTCCTTGCCCTTGCCTGAGGTTGCCACCGTCCCATGCTGACCCATCTTCTGTTTGCCGCCGCCATTATCCTGACCGCCTCACCGGCCGATGAAACGATCCGCTCTTATGGTGGTGGGGCCGGTACCTGGCAGGTTGTGGAAATGAACGGCACGCCTTTCACCGGCACGGCGACGTTGAGTTTCCCCAAGGCGGGGCAAATCGCGGGGCAAGCGCCGTGTAACCGCTATGTGGCGGAGATGATTGTACCCTACCCCTGGTTCGAGGTCGGCCCGATCGCGGCAACCCGCATGGCCTGCCCGGAGCTGGACCAGGAAGCGGTCTTTTTCAAGGCGCTCGAAGCTGCGACCTTGTCCGAGGTGCAGGGCGGCCTGCTGATCCTGTCTGACGACGCAGGTGATGTGCTCGTTTTCAAACCTGCCGAGTAAACGTATCGACGAAACGCGCCCGCGCTTCCGGCAGGGGCCGGTCCCCAAGATCGGCGGCCAGATGTGCCTTGAGAAAATACCCTGTTGTCACAAATCCCTGTGCTATTTCGGCATTTGATCCCTCCCCAACCCCCCGCAAGACATCCGGCAGCGGCAACAGCTTGTCCGCCCATTCGCCAGCACCCTGCGCGGAGACGGCCCTGCCCGACTTGGGCGAGACATAGATCAACCCTTCCTGCGCACCGGTAACGGCGCAGCTACCCAGATCAAGGGCATAGCCCATGTCCTCGAGAAGGGTCATTTCCCATTGCAGGTAGGCCAGCGGCCAGACATCGTGCTGGCCCAGCAGATCCAGCAATGAATGGGTGCGGTGATACAGGTTGGCATGCGGTTCACGCTCCGGCAGGCAAAAAGACAACAGCGCGGTGACAGCGTTCAGCCCAGCGAGGGTCATCCGGTCGGCCATCGCCGCCGCTGCGCGGCTGCGCAGGGGTTCAACCGTAAAGCTGCCGATGTGATCCTCCAGCCGCGCCCGCCATGCCACGTCCAATTGTGCGCCGGGTTGCAGGATGGGGGCAATCTTGCGGCTTGTCCCGCCCCGGACAACGCCCAGATGCCGACCCTGATGCGGTGTGAACATTTCGATAATGGCAGAGGTTTCACCGTGGCGTCTGCTGCTCAGCAATATACCCTGATCGCGCCATTCCATCAGGCCAACCCGTCCTCATCCAGCAAATGCCGACCCTGCCGGTCCTCGACCTCAATCACCCAAAGGTCCGGGTCAAAACCGCGCTGGCGGGAGACCGTTTCGTCCACGTCCTGTTCCGGGCCGTTTGCCAGTTCAACCCAACGACGGTGCCCGGTCATCAGATCGAACGAACGCTGGAACAGGACAGCAGATCCATCAAGTGTCGCAAGTTTAACCATCACCGCCCCGCCGGTGTCATCCCCGTGGGCCACGACAAATGCGGGAATGTCCTGCAACCGCAGCCGCGTCAGGTAGGCGTCCACCCAAAAGCGTGCGGTCAGGCGTGCCATCTAAAGGGGTCCAGCGTTGTTGCAAGGTCGAATCCCGGCGTCCCGGCACAAGATCTGGTCCGGGGATGTTCCAAGGGGACGTTCAGCTGTTTCCATCTTTGAAATCGAGCCCCATTTCCGAATAGCGTTCCGCCTCGTCCAGCCAGTTGGGCCGCACCTTGACCTGCAGGAACAAGTGAATGCGGCGACCCAGGAATTCTTCCAACTCCTCGCGCGCGGCCTTGCTGACCGCTTTGATCGTTTCGCCTTTGTTGCCCAACACGATGCCCTTGTGGCCATCGCGAACAACATAGATCAGCTGATCTATTCGAGCGGAGCCGTCTTTGCGTTCTTCCCAATTCTCCGTTTCGACCGTCAGCTGATAGGGCAATTCCTGATGCAAACGCAGCGTCAGTTTTTCCCGCGTCATTTCGGCGGCAATCATCCGCATCGGCAAGTCGGCGATCTGGTCCTCAGGATACAGCCACGGCCCTTCGGGCAATTGTCCGGCCAGCCATTGGCGCAAGGCATCCACACCGTGCCCGCGTTCCGCCGAAATCATGAAAGTTTCGGCAAAGGGGTAGCGGTCGTTCAGGTCTTTCGACAGCCCCAACAGAACCGGCGCCTCGACCCTGTCAATCTTGTTGATGGCAAGCGCCACCTTGCGGCCCTCGCCAATTTCGGCAAGTCCCTCGAGTATCCGCTCCACACCTTCGCTGACACCGCGATGCGCCTCGATCATCAGAACCACGAGGTCGGCATCCGCCGCCCCCCCCCATGCGGCCGCGACCATTGCGCGGTCCAACCTGCGGCGCGGCTGGAACAGGCCGGGTGTATCAACAAAGACGATCTGCGCGTCCCCTTCCATGGCGACGCCGCGAATGCGCGCGCGGGTGGTCTGAACCTTGTGGGTGACGATCGACACCTTTGCGCCAACCATCTTGTTCAGCAAGGAGGATTTCCCTGCGTTCGGCTCTCCAATCAGAGCCACAAATCCGGCACGGGTACTCATGTCTCGTCCTCCAGTTGCGCCAACAGCATCGTTGCCGCGGCTTGCTCGGCTGCGCGCTTGGACGGTGCGGTAGCTATTGCTTCTGCACCGTTTTCAAGCCGGGCTGTAATGGTGAATACCGGCGCATGGTCCGGGCCGCTCCGGGCTGTTTGTACATATTTTGGCGGCAATAGCTTGCGCGCCTGCGCCCATTCTTGAAGCGCAGTCTTGGCATCACGCGCATCGGCTTCAACCGCTTCAATCCGCGGACCCCACAACCGCAGGATCAACGCCTTTGCCGCCTCAAAACCACCATCAAGATAGACGGCGGCAATCACTGCTTCAATTGCATCACCCAGCAGGGCCTGCTTGCGCCGCCCCCCCGAAATCATCTCGGACCGGCCCAGTTTGAGAACCGTGCCCAGATCAATCTCGCGGGCCACGTCGGCGCAGGTTTCCTTGCGCACCAGCGCGTTGAAGCGCGGGGCCAATTGCCCTTCGGTGGCCTTGGGATCAAGCGCCAGAAGCGCCTCGGCCATCACAAGACCAAGCACCCGGTCACCCAGAAACTCAAGCCGCTGATTATCGTCCCGGTTGGCCGAGGACATCGACGCGTGCGTGACTGCGCGACCCAGCAATTCAGGCTTGGCAAAACGGTGCCCGATACGCGCCTCAAAGGCTTTCAGATCGCCGCTCAGCTTCATTCGACAGCTTTGAAGAAACGGCCGCTGCGCCAGGTCCAGAAGAACAGCATGGAACGCCCGGCCGAGCTGAATACGATACGGTCTGCACGACCGATCAGGTTCTCGTAGGGGACAAAACCCACGCCACCTGCCTGTTGCGCAAGACGGCTGTCTGCGGAATTGTCCCGATTGTCGCCCATGAAGAAATAATGCCCCTCGGGGACGGAATAGACGCCCGTTCGATCGGACTGCTGATTTGCGATATTCAGGATCGGATACGAGACGCCGTTTGGCAAAGTCTCGATCTGGCGGCCTTTTGAACATAGCCCGCCCTGTCCTACCGCGCCGTTTTCACACCGGGGGCGCATCCCTTGCGGACCCTGCGGTGCCATCACTTCTTCGAAGGGAGGAATGGTCTCAAGCTTGACCGGCTCCCCGTTGATATACAGAACCCCGGCCTTCATCTGGACCTTTTCGCCCGGCAGCCCGATCAGCCGCTTGATATAGTCACGCCCGGAAACCGGATGGCGGAACACCACCACGTCGCCGCGCTCCGGCTCTCCGCCCCAAAGTCGGGTGTTGTCGCCGTCAAACACGCCGCACACGTCCTTGGCGTCCACTTCGATGCCGAAACGGGGCAACATCAGGCTGGGACAGGAGGCATAGGAATAGCCATAGGCCATCTTGTTCACGAAAAGGAAATCACCGATCAGCAATGTCTCTTTCATGGAGCCCGAGGGGATCCAGAAGGGTTGAAAAAACAGGGTCCGAAACACGCCGGCGATCACCAACGCATAGACGATTGTCTTGATGGTTTCGACAAAGGCATTGCCGGATTTTTCCTTGTCAGCCATTCGGCGTCCCTTTCATGGAGATTTGGGGTTACATGCGGGCGGTGGGCGGTACTGTCAAGGTAGCGGCAGGGTGTTGCACCCATCCGGTGCCCCCGATCATGCGTGCCAGGGCCGTCTTGTCGCCAAAGAGGCAACCAACTGCCCAAGCACCCTGCCCTCTGGCCTGGTGTTGCTGTTTTCACTCTTCGAGTATTGGCCGTGCCTCGATCAGGACAAAGGCCTGCGCCCAAGGGTGGTCGTCCGTCAGTGTCACATGAATGATTGCCTCATGCCCGGACGGGGTCATTTCGGCCAGACGTTCAGCGGCCCACCCGGTGACCTCCATCACCGGCTGACCAGTGTGTAGATTGCTGACGGCCATGTCCCGCCACGAGATGCCCATCCGCAGGCCGGTCCCAAGCGCCTTTGAGCAGGCCTCTTTCGCGGCCCATCGCTTTGCATAGGTGCCCGCCACATCCTTGCGCCGCTCCGCCTTGCGCTGCTCCACCTCGGTAAAGACACGATTGCGGAACCGGTCGCCAAACCGGTCCAGCGTCCGTTGAATGCGTTCGATATTCGCAAGGTCGGTGCCGATGCCGAGGATCATTTCAATCCACCCCCGGAAAAGGCGACGGTTGCGACCCGCCCCACAGGTGTTGGGCGGTCAATCATGTCGGTATTGGCATCGCGGGCCACATCAATTCAACGGCACCGTTTTCAATGAGGCCAAATCAATACGCCAACGGGAAACCTGTGTCGGACAGCAGCGCGGCTCATTGGGGCCAAGAGTTGTTGTTGTCACATCGACACTGCTTTGACCAAATAATGCATCCCGTGGCATATGCCCCCATAGACCGTCGATCTGTCCGGTGAAGATCCAATTGGACCCCTGTTTGACAAACGACCCAACGGCGATCCCCGTATTCCCCGCCGAGCCTGGGATATACTCATAGACCACGCCGATGGCGCGCTCTGCCGTGGTCGGATCAAGTGTATCAGGCAACCAGAACGACGCCTCTGCGGTTCCAGAGCTTGTAAGGTGACGATACAACAAAGCGTCCAGATTTCCCCAGCTCTGCGCCAAGGCAGGCAGCCCTGCGACCATCAGGCAGATTGCAGCAAGAATGGCTTTCATTGGCGCGCCCCATCCATCAGACGGCGCATTTCCTTGATGGCGGGCTCCAATCCGAGGAAAATCGCCTCACCAATCAGAAAATGGCCGATGTTGAGTTCGCGCACCTCAGGGAAAGCCGCGACCGGGGACACGGTATCATAGGTCAGCCCATGCCCCGCATGCACTTCGAGACCCAGACTGTCGGCAAAGGTCGCCATGTCGCGCAGTTTGCCCAGTTCAACCTCTGCCTGTTCGGCACGCCCTTCGGCAAAGGCATCACAATAGGCACCGGTATGCAGTTCGATCACCTCGGCACCGATCCGGTTGGCGGCTTCGATCTGGCGCGGGTCCGCTGCGATGAATATCGACACGCGGCTTCCTGCTTCGCGCAGCGGCGCAATGAAATGCGCCAGCTTGTTTTCTTCGCGGGCCACTTCCAATCCGCCCTCGGTGGTGCGCTCTTCGCGCTTTTCGGGGACAATACAGACCGCATGAGGTTTGTGCCGAAGGGCGATTTTCTGCATCTCGTCGGTGGCGGCCATTTCAAAGTTCAGGGGCACCGACAGGACGTCCATCAACCCTTCGATGTCTGCGTCCGAGATATGCCGCCGATCCTCTCGCAGATGCGCGGTAATCCCATCGGCACCAGCCTCTTGCGCGATCCGGGCAGCGCGCAACGGATCAGGATAGGCGCCGCCGCGCGCATTGCGCACGGTTGCCACGTGATCAATGTTCACGCCCAGCCGCAGTTCAGGTTCTTCGCTCACGTCCATTCCTCCGCATCACTTCTCTTCCGCCTGTCGCTTTGCCTCCGCTTTGGCGGCGGCCTTGTGCTTGAGCGACTCGAATTTCGCTTTGATCATGCCCCGCCGGCGCTTTTGATAGGCCTTGAGCAGCGGCACCATCAGGTAATACGAAACAGTAGCGAAAATTATGCCCGGTAGGATTCCGCCGATCAGATAGGGATAGAAAACCTCGCGCGAGAAAATGGCAAGGCCGGACCAATCGAAATCGGCCTTTGTGAAGATCGCAATGAAATTGTGCCAAAGGTCACTGCCCGCATTGCCAAACTTGCGGCTGAGCGCGCTCAGCTCTCCCTCGTCCAACTCTGTCCCCAGAATAAGATGCCCGGTCTTCAGGGACGACAGGGCAATAAAGACAAACGTCAGCGGGTTGCCAACAAAGGTCGCCATGAGGCTGGCGACGATATTGCCCTTCATCAGCTTGGCCAGAATGATGGCCAGAACAAAGTGCAGGCCAAAAAGCGGGGTAAACGTCACAAACACACCGGCCCAAATGCCGCGTGCGATGCGTTCGGGGCTGTCCGGCAGCCGCCGCATCCGATGTTTCACGTATTGAAACGCACGGGTCCATCCCCCGCGAGGCCAAAGAAATTCGGCCACCGCTTTCATCGTTGGTTTTGGATCACGGCGTTTGAAGATCAAGATGTGCTTCCAGTTTCTGTCATACCTCGGACGCCAGGGCGTCGGGTGCTGTTTCTGCGGTCCGCTGCGCCGTTTCATCCCTGTGTCTGCTGATCGCAGCGACGTCGCTTTCGGCCTCAAGGGTCGACATCAGGGAATGAAGATGCGCCACGTCCCTGAGTTCGACATGGATCAGGACACGGTAGAAATCCGATTTGCGTTCCAGGAACCTCAGGTCAGAGATATTTGCGGAGGCCTCGCCAATCAAGGTGCAGATGCGCCCCAATACGCCCGCGCCGTTGCCGATCGTAAGGTCAAGGGTCGAATCATAGACCGTGGGATGATTGCCCTCGTGCCAGCGCAGATCAAGCCAGCGGTCCGGCTGATCTTCGTATTGCGACAAACGCACGCAATCAATGGCGTGAACTGTCACACCTTTGCCGCGGTAGGTGATGCCGATGATGCGTTCACCGGGCAGCGGAGTACAGCAGGCCGCGCGATCAAATGACTGCCCCGGCTCCAGCCCTATGACCGCCCGCTTTACATCGACATGTTCGCCGGGCTTGGGTGCCAGATCCGGATATACGGCCTGAACCACCTCGCGCCCTGTCAATTCCGAACTGCCCAGCCGCGCCAACAGGTCTTCCATCCCATTCAGGCGCATGTTCTTGCTGGCCGTACGCAAAGCCTTGTCCGTCGCCCGTTTGCCAACCTGGGAGAACGCCGAGCGGGCCAGCTCCCGACCCAGTTTGACAAACCGGGCGCGGTCCACTTCGCGCAGCGACCGGCGAATGGCGGATTTCGCCTTGCCGGTGGTGGCAATATCAAGCCAGGTGGCCTGGGGCGTCTGGCCCTGGGCGCGGATGATCTCGATGGATTGGCCGTTCTTGACGCGGGTCCAAAGCGGCACGCGCATGCCGTCGATCTTGGCCCCAACGCAGGCGTTGCCGATCCGGGTGTGGATGGCATAGGCGAAATCTATTGGTGTGGCTCCGCGCGGCAATTTTACAACGTCGCCCTTGGGCGTGAAACAGAACACCTGGTCGGCGTACATCTCAAGCTTGACCGCCTCCAGAAAATCCTCGTGATTTTCTTCGGCGTCAAATTGTTCGGACAATTGTGCAATCCATCTGGCCGGGTCCACCGCAAAGGGGTTTTCCGACCGGACGCCATCGCGGTAAGACCAATGAGCCGCCACGCCGGTTTCCGCCACGTCGTGCATTTGCCGCGTCCTGATCTGGACCTCGACAATCTTGCCATCGCGCCCTGAAACCGTTGTGTGGATGGAACGGTATCCGTTCGACTTTGGCTGACTGATGTAATCCTTGAACCGCCCCGGCACAGCACGCCACCTGCGGTGGATCGCGCCCAGCGCCAGATAACAATCCTGATCGCTTTCGGTGATGACCCGAAAGCCGTAGATGTCGGAAAGCCTGTTAAAACTGAGCGCTTTCTCCTGCATCTTGCGCCACACCGAATAGGGCTTTTTTGCCCGGCCATAGACTTCGGTTGTGATCGCGGCCTTGTCCAATTCAAACCGCATGTCACCGGTGATCTTTTGAATCACGTCCCCCGTTTCACGCTGCAACGTGATGAACCGGCGGATGATGCTGGCACGGCCTTCGGGGTTCAGCACCTTGAAGGCAAGGTCTTCCAATTCCTCGCGCATCCATTGCATGCCCATCCGGCCTGCAAGGGGTGCAAAAATTTCCATTGTTTCGCGGGCCTTCTGGGCCTGCTTGTCAACGCGCATGGCCTTGATCGTGCGCATGTTGTGCAGCCGGTCGGCCAGCTTGACCAGGATGACGCGCATATCCTTGGACATGGCCATGAACAGCTTGCGAAAATTCTCGGCCTGTTTGGTCTCGGTTGAATTCAGCTGAAGATTGGTCAACTTGGTGACGCCGTCCACCAACTCGGCAACTTCGGCTCCAAACAGCCGGTCCACTTCGGTATAGGACGCTCGGGTATCTTCAATGGTGTCATGCAAAAGCGCCGTGATGATGGTCGCATCATCCAGCTGCTGTTCTGACAGGATCGCAGCCACCGCAACAGGATGCGAAAAATAGGGTTCCCCGGAATGGCGGGTCTGCCCTTCATGCATCCGTTGACCATAGTCAAAGGCTGTACGAAGCATATCTTCATTGGTTTTTGGATTGTAGGCTCGAACAAGGCCTACAAGGTCATCGGCAGTGATGTCGGGGGTGTGCATGCCATCTGCCTCTTGCCCCTGGCAGGGCTATGGGCCTTAGCCCTGGCCCTGAGCCGCCATCAACTGACGCAGCAACATTTCTTCGGACATGCTGTCTTCGTCCGGCTTGTCCTGCTCGGCACCCATCAAAAGCGCCATGGCGTCTTCTTCCGGCTCGTCAACCTCGATCTGATTCTGGTTGCTCTCGATAAGCCGCTCGCGCAGGTCATCTGCTGCCTGCGTTTCATCGGCAATTTCACGCAGCGAAACAACAGGATTCTTGTCGTTATCGCGGTCCACAGTGACGGGCGAGCCGGCAGAGATTTCGCGCGCACGATGTGCCGCCAGCATGACAAGTTCGAACCGGTTGGGAACTTTGTCGACGCAATCTTCTACTGTGACGCGGGCCATGGAATACTCCAGTCTGTGTGCAGGTCTGTCAAAGACGCCTATCTAGGGCGCTTTGACGGGATTTACAAGCCGCTATTGCAGTGCCTGAACCTCGTCTTTTTGCGCCTGCGGCAAGGCATCCAGCAACTGCTGTACGCTGCGTCCCAGGATCGGATGCACCCAGTCCGGCGCGATGTCAGCCATCGGGACAAGAACAAATGCGCGGTCCTGCATTCTGGGGTGCGGCAGGATCAATTCGCCCGGCGTTTGGCCAATTTGCGCCTCAAGTGACAGATTGCGCCACCGGGCGTGGGTCGACAGGTCCGGCAGCACCAGATCACCATAGGCAATCAGGTCCAGATCGAGCGTCCGCTGGCCCCAGCGCTGCACTCTTTCCCGCCCCATCTCCGCCTCTATGACGTGAAGGTTGCAAAGCGTTTCCGATGCGGTCCAGTCGGCAGAAAACCGCACTGCGGCGTTCACATAATCCGGTCCATTTCCAGCAGGGAACGCCGGGGTGTGGTAGAATGAGCTGGTGGCGCGAATCATGGCGCCTTGTTTTGCGAGTATCCCAAGGGCTGATTTGAGAGTTTGAAGCGGGCCGCCTGCCACTGACGTTAGGTTACCGCCAAGCGCAACCATAATGTGTTCAGGGGAGTTAGGTGGTTTTTGGCCGACTTGTCCGGGACCATGGTCTTGAAGCATGCTCAGAAATCCGTAGGTATGCGCTTTGGTGAAGCGACTGTTTAAAAGGCACCCGCCGACCAAGGATCGGCGCACCGCCACGCGGACATAATAATAAGGGCGGATACGCCTCAGAGGAAAGACAATGTTTTACAAGGATGAGCGACTCGCGCTCTTCATCGACGGCTCAAATCTCTATGCCGCGGCAAAGACCCTTGGGTTTGACATCGACTACAAACTGCTTCGGCAGGAGTTCATGCGTCGCGGCAAGCTGCTCCGCGCATTTTATTATACCGCTCTGCTGGAAAACGATGAGTATTCACCGATCCGCCCCTTGGTGGACTGGTTGAACTACAACGGTTTCACAATGGTGACAAAACCGGCCAAGGAATACACCGACAGCATGGGCCGCCGCAAGGTCAAGGGCAACATGGACATCGAACTTGCCGTTGATGCGATGGAGTTGGCCCCGCATGTGGATCACATCGTGATCTTTTCCGGTGACGGCGATTTCCGCCCGCTGGTCGAAAGCCTGCAACGCAAGGGTGTGCGGGTCTCCGTTGTCTCGACTATCCGCAGTCAACCGCCGATGATCTCGGACGATCTGCGGCGTCAGGTTGATAACTTCATCGACCTTGAAGATTTGCGCGATGTCATTGGACGCCCGCCACGCGAAACCGATCACGAATAAACGCCATCGGTCGGGCCAGAGTGCATTCTCAGGGTCCGGCCAGGGCAGGCTTTCGGGGTTCGTCGACCAGTGCCGTGGCCCTGCTCACCTTCCATCAAGGGCACCTTCCGATCTGAAGCCGCCTTTGCCCCACAACAATCATGTCGACTGCAATTGCGTCGCTCTGGCCACTGGACGATCACACTTGCAGTAATTAGGACGGATCCGAACCGTCGGAGTGTCCCATGACCAATGCGCCCCTAACTCTTTACCTTGCCGCGCCGCGCGGGTTCTGTGCAGGCGTGGACAGGGCCATCAAGATCGTCGAAATGGCGATCGAAAAATGGGGGGCGCCTGTCTATGTCCGCCACGAAATCGTCCATAACAAATTCGTGGTTGACGGGCTGCGGGATAAAGGCGCTGTTTTTGTCGAAGAGCTTGCCGAGTGCCCCGATGACCGCCCGGTCATTTTCTCCGCTCATGGTGTGCCCAAATCCGTCCCGAACGCCGCCGAGGCGCGCAATATGATCTTTGTTGACGCAACCTGCCCGCTGGTCAGCAAAGTCCACATCGAAGCGCAGCGCCATTCGGACGCGGGCCTGCAGATGATTATGATCGGTCACGCAGGTCATCCTGAAACCGTCGGTACAATGGGGCAATTGCCCGAGGGCGAGGTTTTGCTGGTCGAAACCCCCGATGACGTCAGCAAGGTTGAGGTCCGCGACCCTGCCAAGCTGGCCTATGTGACCCAGACCACACTCAGCGTTGACGACACCGCAGAAATCGTGGCCGCGCTTCAGATCCGCTTCCCCGCCATTGTCGGCCCCCACAAGGAAGACATCTGCTATGCCACGACAAATCGGCAGGAAGCCGTCAAGGCGATAGCCCCGTTGTGCGATGCCATGCTTGTTGTCGGTGCACCCAATTCGTCCAATTCCCGGCGGCTGGTTGAAGTTGGCACACGCGCCGGATGTGGCTATGCGCAACTGGTCCAGCGCGCGACAGACATTGACTGGCGCAGTCTCTCGGGCATCTCCAGCATCGGCATCACTGCGGGTGCCTCCGCGCCGGAGGTCTTGATCAACGAGGTCATCGACGCCTTCAAGGATCGTTTTGATGTGACCGTCGAGGTGGTTGAAACCGCGCAGGAAAACGTGGAATTCAAAGTGCCCCGCGTGCTTCGTCAACCGGCCTGACCCGGACATACAAGAGGCCCGAACAGATGAACTCAGTCCTGTTTCCGCTGAACGCCCTGAATGTTGTTTCTGCGCGGGGGACTGGCACCGTTTTCACGCCGCGTTTGGCCACCCTGCTGCACCGCGGGGCGCTGCCGGGTTGTCCGGCGCTTGAACGCGCCTGATACAAGGGACCTGAGCATGTCGATCACCCGTATCCCTCCTGTCGCTCTTTTGCTCGGCCTTGCTGGTCTGATCCCCTTTGTCTGGGGTGCATTACTGGTTTTGGGCATCTGGGCGCCGGGGTCGTTTGAAGTGCCAAAAGTCCTGTCCGGCGACGGCCGCCTTGTCATGATCCGCTATGGCGGCATCATCCTGCCCTTCATGTCCGGTGTCCTGTGGGGGTTCGCCACCCGTGCCGAAGGCGCGCAGGCGGCGATGGGCTATGGGTTTTCGGTTGTGCCCGCCCTGTGGTGGTTCTTCATGCCGGGCGCGGGAGTAATCAGCGCGCTCATCAATCTTGCCACGGGATTTGCCGGACTTCTTTTGCTTGATTACATGTTCCAGCGCTGGCACCTCGCGCCCGCCTGGTGGCTGACCCTGCGCCTTCAGTTGACCATTGTGGTCCTGCTGTGCCTTGGGATAGGAATTTGGGCATGAGTGACACCGAAACCCTGAAAATCTACGCCGCGAAGGCCGATGAATACGCGTCCCTGACCGAAAGCGCCGTGGTCTCGGACCCAAACCTCAAGGCATTTGTGCAAACCCTTGCCAGGGGTGGCCACGTTCTTGATCTGGGCTGTGGTCCGGGGGGAGCAGCCCATGTGATGGCCGACGCGGGCCTGCTTGTGACCGCCACGGATGCCGTGCCAGAAATGGTCGCACTGGCCGGCGCCCACCCGAATGTTACCGCACGCCTCGCGACCTTTGACGACATCACCGGCACAGCCCTCTACGACGGCGTTTGGACCAACTTCAGTTTGCTGCATGCCCCACGGGCCGACATGCCCTGCCATCTCACGGCCATTCACCGGGCATTGAAACCGGGTGGATCCTTCCACATCGGGCTGAAAACAGGAACCGGGTCAAGCCGCGACCGCCTCGGTCGGCTCTACACCTATTATTCGGATGATGAACTCAGCGCCCTGCTGGCGCAAGCAGGCTTCACCATCACCGGCCGCACCTTTGGCCGCGACCGGGGCCTGGATGGCACACCTGCTGACTGGATCGTGATCCGCGCCCATGCCTGAGCTGTTTGCCTACACCGATGGGGCCTGTTCCGGCAATCCCGGTCCGGGTGGATGGGGCGTCCTGATGCAGGCCAAACAGGGCGAAACCGTCTTGAAGGAACGCGAACTGAGGGGGGGCGAGCCTAAAACAACCAACAACCGCATGGAGTTACTGGCCGCCATCAACGCCCTGGAAGCGCTGGAACGTTCAACCGAGATCACCATTGTGACAGACAGCAACTACGTCAAGAACGGCATCACCGGCTGGATCCACGGATGGAAAAAGAACGGTTGGAAAAACGCCGCGAAAAAGCCGGTGAAAAACGCCGAACTCTGGCAACGTCTCGATCTGGCCAATGCCCGCCACCAGGTGACTTGGGAATGGGTCAAGGGCCACGCCGGTCACCCCGAAAACGAACGCGCCGATCAGCTTGCCCGCAATGGCATGGCCCCGTTCAAACCATGACGTTGCTGGCGTTGCTGGACTATGGGTCGGTCCTGATCTTCGCGATCACCGGGGCGCTGGTAGCCAGCCGCGCCCAGCTTGACCTGGTCGGTTTTGGCTTCATCGCCTGCCTGACCGCCCTGGGTGGCGGCACCATCCGCGACCTGCTCCTGGATCGCAATCCGATCTTCTGGATTGCCAATCCGACCTATCTGGCCCTGGGCGCGGCGGCGGCGCTGGCGGTCTTTTTCACCGCGCACCTGCTGGAAAGCCGCTACCGCACACTGATCTGGCTGGACAGCTTCGCCCTCGCTATCGCAGTTGCCGCAGGGGCTGGTGTCGCCCTTTCGCTGGATCAATCCGCTGTCATCGTCATCCTGATGGGGATGATAACGGGCTGCATGGGCGGCCTGCTCCGTGACGTCGTGGTCGGAGAGGTGCCGCTGGTCCTCAAACAGGGAGAACTTTACGTGACCGCCGCCTTCGCCGGTGCCGCCTCTGCATCGCTTGCTGCATCATTCCTGTCCGATACCGCCCTTGCCCTGCTCTTGTGCGCCGCCGTCACATGGATCCTGCGCGCGGGCTCCCTCTTCTTTGGCTGGCATCTCCCCGTCTACAAAAGCACCCCACCCAAACCCTAAGGCACTTCTCGAAATACCAGATGCTTGGGCGATCCCGCCACGCGCTGAACCCGATGACTCAGGTGATCTGGAATTTTCCACACATGCGGCCGACACCGATCCCGCGCTTCATCTTTCCCCTAAACTCCCGCCGGAGGCACGCCTTGCCCCTGGGCAAGGCCATAATAGAATCAATCCCTATCGCCGCCAATGGAACGGAACGATGATCAGGGCCCCGATGGCTGAGACAATCGCATTCATGCCCGGACTGGAAAATCCGAACCCAAACATGATCCGCACAAAGTAGAACAAAAACGCGCCGCCAACACAGATGATGATCGACTGCAATATCCCATTGTGGGTCCATCCGGTCTTTTCCGAGGCGTAGCCGATGATCCCGGCAATCACCACCGTACCGAACAACTGCAAGAACATCCGCCGCGCCTCCTACAAGATGGTCCCCGGCGCGATTTGTGCACCGCTTTGGAAAACACCAACATCCTGCGCAGCCTTGCCTGCCCGTTGCAAGCGGGTAAGCTGCACCGCGCCGGTGCCGCAGGCCACCCTCAGACCGGCATCCAGCACCGTGCCAGGCGCGCCGGACCCGGCCGCAATGCACGACCCCAGCACCTTGATCCGGGTGCCCTCCAGGTCAAACCATGCACCCGGATAGGGCGACAACCCGCGAATTTTCCGATCAACGTCAACCGCGGCCCGCGACCAGTCGATCCGCGCCTCTGACTTGTCTATTTTCGCCGCATAGGTCACGCCGCCGGTCGGTTGCTGCACCGCGTCCAACCTGTCCAGGTTGGACAGGGTCTCAACAATTGCCTGCGCGCCCAGCACGCTCAATGCGTCATGCAGGACTGCGGTGGTATCCTCCGGCCCGATGGGCACTCTTCGCCGTATCAGGACCGGACCGGTATCCAGACCTGCATCCATCTTCATGATGCATATGCCCGTTTCCGCATCCCCTGCCATGATGGCCCGGTGGATCGGCGCCGCGCCGCGCCAGCGCGGCAACAGACTTGCGTGAATATTGAAACATCCGCGTAGCGGTGCGTCCAGGACAGCCTGCGGGAGGAGCAGGCCGTAGGCCACGACGACCGCCGCTTCGGCATTCAGCGCGGCAAATGCCTGTTGCGCTTGCTCAGTCTTGAGCGACACCGGATGCATCACCTTCAACCCCAACGCCTCGGCGCGGCGCTGAACCGGGCTGGGCCTGTCCTTTTTGCCCCGACCCGCTGGTCTGGGCGGCTGGCAATAGACCGCAGCAATCTCGTGACCCGCGTCAACAAGCGCGTCCAGTGCAGGCACGGAAAAATCGGGGGTGCCCATAAAGACGATCCGCATCCCCTACCCCTTCATCTTGCGCGCACGGCGCAATAGCATGTCGCGTTTGACCTTGCTGAGATTGTCGAAATACATCCGCCCTGCCAGATGATCGATCTGATGCTGAACGCTGGTCGCCTCCAGGCCGACAAACTCGCCCCGAGAAATCACGCCGTTCTCGTTCATGTACCGCACGCTGACCGCGCGCGGCCTGCTGATCCTGGCCGAAACCCCCGGCAGGTTGGGGCTGGCTTCCTCATGCTCCCGAAGGGTGCCCGAAACTTCGAGTATCTGAGGGTTGGCTAGGCGGATGCGCTTGCTGCGGTCGGTGCTAGCGTCAACAACAGCCAGTTGCAGCATCACGCCAATCTGCGGGGCGGCAAGGCCAACCCCTGGCATGGCATCCATCGTTTCAATCATATCGTCCCAGATTTCCCGGATCTCATCCGTGATCTGTGTCACCTTTTCGCAGGGCCTGCGCAGGCGCTTGTCCGGCCATGGGATGAAGGGCCGCGCGGTCATTGTGCACCATACGCTGCAATCAGCGCCTCTCTGTCCGGCGCGCGGAGGTGATCCAGGACCACAACCCCGTCAAGGTGATCCAATTCGTGTTGAACGCAAGCGGCGGCAAAGCCGTCGAATGACTGCACAAAACGCCCGCCATTCACCCCGGTCCAGACCATTTGCACCTGCGCCGGGCGGCTGATGTCAGTACTGACGCCGGGGATGCTCAGGCATCCTTCGGACTGGGTCACGCGCTCTTCGCTGACCTCCTGCAACATCGGATTGATACAGACAATCGGATCCGATTTACCTTCTTTCCAGCCGGCATCCATAACAAATATGCGTTTCATTACACCCACCTGCGGTGCCGCCAACCCGCGACCGGGGGCGTCATACATGGTATCCAGCATGTCCTGGGTCAGGGTTTCAATTTCGGAGGTGATGTCAGCAATCGGTTCACAGGTCTGTGCAAGGCGCGGATCGGGCCATTTCAGGATGTGCAGGATGCTCATCCCCGCGCCAGCTCGCGTTTCAGCTTGACCATCTTGCGGGTCATCATCTGGCGCTTGAGGGGTTTGAGGTAGTCGATAAAAAGTTTGCCGTTCAGATGGTCGATCTCATGCTGCACGCAAGTCGCCCAGAGCCCGTCGAAAGTTTCCTGCTGCGGTCTGCCATCCGGGTCCATCCAGGTCACATCGACGATTTCCGGCCGGGTAACGTCCGCAAACAGATCGGGCAGTGACAAACAGCCCTCTTCATAAACGTTGGTTTCCTCCGAAGAGGCGATGACTTCGGGATTGAACATGACCAGCGGGCGCGGCGTATCGCCTTCCTTTTTGACACAGTCCAGCACGATCAGCCGGTCAAGGACGCCAACCTGCGGGGCCGCAAGGCCAATGCCCGGCGCATCATACATCGTGGCAAGCATATCATCCGACAAAGCCCGCAATTCATCCGTGATATCCTCAACGGGTTTGGCGGCCTTTTTCAGGCGTGGGTCGGGGTGCAAAAGGATCGTTCGTTTCATGTGACTGATTTAGGGGATGCCAGACCGCGCTGCAAGGCGGCTCACCGACTCACATGAACCGGTCCATTGCTGCATTTTCCGGAAATCGGTGTGGTTTGATGCCTGCGCGTCATCGCTCCTTTGGGTGCAGGCCGACCAGGGGGGCCGGATGCGGCAAGAACACGGGGTTGCAGCCCTGGCAGAAATTCCAACTGTTCCGGCCTGCATCTGATTGAAATACAACCAATATCGACCCCCGACCCGCCCCCGTTGGCAGAAACACTGCCCGTCTTTCAGGGCCGCAGGCAAGCGGCGGCGGCCAGCCCCTTGCAGTCGCGGACGATGTCGCTAGCTTGCGCGTCGACAAGAGGAGCCGCCCCTATGAATTTCGACGAGGTTATTGACCGCCGTAACACCCATTGCGCCAAGTGGGACAAGATGGAAGCCATCTATGGGGTTCCCAGTGACACAGGCATCGCCATGTGGGTCGCAGACATGGATTTTCGCCCTCCGCAGGTGGTGCAGGATGCGCTGCAAAAACAATTGGACCACGGTGTCTATGGCTATTTTGGGGATGAAAGCGATTACCTCGCCGCGATCCAGTGGTGGATGAGCAACCGGCATGGGTGGCAAATCGAACCGGAATGGGTGTTCACAACTCACGGCCTGGTTAACGGCACGGCCATGTGTGTAGACGCGTTTACCGATCCCGGTGATGGCATTGTGCTCATGACGCCAGTTTACCACGCCTTTGCGAGAGTCATCAACGCAGCCGGTCGAAAGGTCGTGGAATGCCCGCTTGCCAACATCGCGGGCCGCTACGAATTGGACATCGAGGCTTGGGATGCGCAGATGACCGGGGCGGAAAAAATGCTGATCCTGTGCTCTCCGCACAACCCCGGCGGCAGGGTCTGGAGCCGGGAAGAACTGCAAGCCATCGCTGACTTTGCAAAACGTCATGACCTTGTTCTGGTTTCGGATGAGATTCATCATGATCTGGTCATGCCCGGCCATCGCCATACCCCGATGGCGCTGATCGAAGGCATTGCTGATCGGTTGGTCATGATGACTGCCACCACAAAAACCTTCAACATTGCAGGCAGCCATTCAGGGAACGTGATTATCGCCGATCCTGACCTGCGGGCCCGTTTTAACCTGCGGATGATGGCATTGGGGATTTCGGCGAATTCCTTTGGCCTGTTCATGGCCACGGCGGCCTATTCACCACAGGGTGCGGCATGGGTGGATGAGCTGGTCGAATACCTCGACGGCAACCGCAAGATCTTTGATGAGGCGGTCAATGCGATACCTGGATTGGCGTCGATGAACCTCGAATCGACCTATTTGGCTTGGGTGGACTTTGCAGACACCGGGATGCCGATGGAGGAGTTCACCCGTCGGGTCGAAAAGGACGCCGGCATTGCGGTGAACCATGGCCTAACTTTCGGCAAAGGCGGCGGCAGCTTTCTGCGGTTCAATATCGCAACGCCGCGCGCACGCGTCGAAGATGCCTGCACCCGGTTGGCAACGTCGTTCGGGGATCTTCAGTAGCGGCAGACGGAGACGCAAAACCCTGCCTGACAGTGCGGCAGGGTCATCCGCCTATCGCGCGTCGGTAATCAGGGCCGCAGGAGCGCCGTCGGGGCGTTCAAAATCAAGCGCCGCCGCATGAACCACAGCCGTTGCCCGTTTGAATTCGTACTGCATCTGGCCTGCGTCCTCTTCGCTTTTCACGATCAGGCACTGGAAAAGGTGATTGGCCCCGTCATACAGATCGACAAGACCGCGCAATTTCGGCGCGTCTTCGGCAAGAATGGAAAAACCGGTTTTCCACATACGCAAGACCGGATGCACCCGGCCATCCACCTCAATCCGAAGCCGAGATGACTTGCGCAGGCTCTTGAGCCGGGCCGCATCCAGACCTTCCTGAATCTCTTTCGACAAAACAGCTTCCATGACCCCTCCCAGAAAGATGCAACGTCATTGCTGACGAAATAAGAGGGATTATCAAGCCAGGAAATTGAAATTTTATTACTCTGTGCATCTCCGCACCACTGTTGCGCTGTAAGAGGTGTATCTCTGATGCAGCGGACCCACTACATCTACCCCAAGCAAGGCAGGGGAGAGCGATATGGGCCTTTTGGTTGACGGGAAATGGCAGGACCAATGGTATGAGACCAAGAATTCAGGCGGGAAGTTTGAACGTTCTGCGGCCAAATTCCGCAATTGGATCACCGCAGATGGCAGCGCGGGACCATCCGGCACCGACGGTTTCAAGGCCGAATCAGGCCGCTACCACCTCTATGTCAGTTATGCCTGTCCCTGGGCCCATCGCACCCTGATCTTTCGTGCGCTCAAGGAGCTGGCCCCGCATGTTGAAGTCTCTGTGGTGCATCCCGATATGCTGGGTGACGGCTGGACCTTCGAGACGGACGCACATGGTGCAACCGGCGATACGCTCTATGGAACCGCATTCGCCCGCGACATCTATACCAGAGCCGATCCGAATTTTACTGGTCGGGTGACTGTCCCGATCCTTTGGGACAAACACCGCGAAACGATCGTGTCCAACGAAAGCTCCGAAATCATCCGCATGTTCAACAGTGCATTCAATGACATCACCGGAAACGACGTCGATTTCTGGCCTGCAAACCTGCGCGACACCATCGCGCCCCTGAATGACCGCATCTATGACACGCTCAATAACGGCGTTTACAAATCCGGTTTTGCCACCACCCAAAGCGCCTACGACGATGCGGTGGTGCCGCTTTTTGAAACGCTGGACTGGCTCGAAAGCATGCTGTCGGAAAACCGTTACCTGACGGGGGACCACATCACCGAAGCCGACTGGCGGTTGTTCACTACCCTGGCGCGGTTTGATCTGGTTTATCACCTGCATTTCAAATGCAACCGCAAGCGGATCGCGGACTATCCCAATCTGTGGGCCTATACCCGTGAGCTATACCAATGGCCCGGCGTGGCGGACACTGTGAACTTTGACCACATCGTGCGCCACTACCATTTCAGCCATGAAACCATAAACCCGCACCGGATCATCCCCATCAACCCGGTTCTGGATTTCGACGCCCCGCATGGGCGCGGTTAGGGTCTGTTGCCATAATGCTCGACCATCGCCGCCAGGTCTTCCGGCGGCGTACCCGCGGGGACAAAGACACGTGCATTTGCCGCATGGGCAAAAATCGACCCATCCGAAAAGAAGCTTGATGAGCTGACAAATATCACCCGTGCAGCCGGATGCCGATAGTTGGCGTAATCCGCCACATTCAGCGCAGACCCTTCCGACAGGACGACATCAAGAATAATGATTTCAACGTCCCTGCTTGCCAGATGCCGAATTGCCGCATCCTGGTTTGCGGCAACCACAACGTCCATGCCCTGCCGGCTCAGATGGTTTTCCCACAGGCTGCCAAGCTCAGGGCGGCTTTCGACAATCAGCACACGCATGGGAACCTCCCTGATCTTTGGATGTGAAACAACTGGCGCATACCTGTGGTGTGCCGAACTCATTAACAAATCGTTAATGCCGCCGGGAAAGCGTTAATCATCGCGTCCAGGCTTGCAAGATCAGCAGGTTTCCGCTTTGACCCAATGGGGATCGGCAATTGACCGCCAACACCCGCGCCTTTGACATTGAAAGGAAACCTCGGATGGGCAGTGGATTCGCATTGGCGCTCGCGATGGGGCTGGACGCGCTGCTGGGCGAGCCGAATTGGCTGTGGCGCCGCCTGCCACATCCTGCGGTCTTGATGGGGCGGATGATCGCGTGGTTTGATCGCCACCTCAACATCGGTACCGCGCGCCGGGCCAAGGGCATTGTTCTGGTGGCAATCCTGGTCCTGACGGGATTGCTTGCGGGGGCGGTCTTGAGCCTTTTCGGCCCCATCGTTGAAATCCTCATCGCGGCGGTGTTGCTGGCGCAAAAGTCGCTGGTGCAGCACGTCACTGCCGTCGCGGACGGCCTGCGCCTGTCGCTGCCCTCAGCCAGACAGGCGGTGTCGCGGATCGTCAGCCGGGACACCGTTGCGATGCAGAGCGATAACGTTGCCCGATCAGCCATCGAAAGTGCCGCCGAAAACCTGAGCGACGGTGTCATCGCGCCCGCATTCTGGTTTCTGGTGGCCGGGCTTCCGGGGCTGCTGATCTACAAATTCATCAACACCGCAGACAGCATGATTGGCTATCGTACGGAAAAATACTTCAACTTCGGTTGGGCGGCAGCGCGGCTGGATGATCTGCTGAATTTCATTCCTGCCCGGTTGACCGCGCTGCTTGTCGCGGCGCCAAGCGGCGTATTGGGTCAATGGTCAGCAATTGCCGCAGACGCGCGGTTGCACCGCTCCCCCAATGCCGGGTGGCCAGAGGCGGCAACCGCCCGTGCCATTTATGTAGCCCTTGCCGGTCCGCGCGCATATGATGGGGTGATGCAGCCCTTTGCATGGGTCAATGCCACCGGGAAAAGGGATATTGGCCCTGTGGACATCGACGCAGCCATCCGCGTCCTTTGGCGCGCATGGGCGCTGATGCTGGGCGGCACGATTTTGATCGGCCCGTTATTGAATTGAAGGATTGTATGCGACGTTATCTTTTTGCTGCCAGTTTGGTCCTGACCCCCTTTGGTGTCGCCGCCGACACCACATGCGGCGGTTCCTTTTCCACCTTTCTCGAGGGTCTCAAGGCAGAAGCCGTCGCCAATGGCACGGCCCCCAAGACCGCCGATGCCTTTTTGGCCAACATTCGCCAGGATCCGGCCGTCCTGCGGGCGGACCGCAAACAGGGCGTCTTTCAAATGCCCTTTGTCGATTTTTCGCGCCGTTTGATCTCGAATGATCGGATCAACAGGGGGCGGGCAAATGCCAAGAAATATGATGCCGTGTTTGATCGGGTCGAGGCCGCTTATGGGGTGGACCGCAGTGTGCTTTTGGCGTTCTGGGCATTCGAAACCGATTACGGGGCATTTCAGGGCGATTTCAACACCGCAAACGCGCTGGCAACGCTTGCCCACGATTGCCGCAGGCCAGAGCTTTTCCGGCCGCAGGTTCTGGCCGCGATGGAGCTGTTTGCAAAAGGTGAATTTGACCCGATACGCACCACCGGTGCCTGGGCCGGTGAAATTGGCATGGTTCAGATGCTGCCGCGAGACATCCTCGAAAGCGGCGTTGATGGGGATGGAGATGGGCGTGTGTCCCTGAAAATCTCGGCGCCGGACGCGCTGATGTCGGGAGGCAGGATGCTGCAACATTTGGGCTGGCGGGCGGGCGAACCCTGGCTTGCCGAAATTACGTTGCCAGCCAATTTTGACTGGTCCCAGACCGGTCTGCATGTCACGAAACCAGTTTCGGAATGGGTTGCATTGGGCGTGGCACCGCGCAACGAGCACTTGGATGGCAACCTGTCCGCATCTGTGCTGCTGCCGCAGGGACACAAGGGGCCTGCCTTCATCGCCTACCCGAATTTCCGAGTCTATTTCGACTGGAACCAAAGCTTTACCTATGTTTTGACAGCCGCCTATTTCGCAACCCGGCTGCAGGGTGCACAAGTATATGACGCTGGTGCGCCGGATCCCGGCCTTGCCGGTGACCAGATGAAAGCCCTGCAGACCCGCCTGCAAAATCTGGGGCATGACGTGGGGGATGTGGATGGCATTTTGGGCGCGCGGACGCGATCCGCCGTCAGGAGCGAACAAATGCGGCTGGGCATGGTTGTTGATGGCTGGCCGACACCGGAATTGCTTTCGAAACTGTAAAGGAGCCTTTGATGGCACTGAATATCACCGCCGCGCAGATGGTCGCAAACGCACGTGCACGCATCGAAGAAATCGAGACCGTTGATGGCATCGAAATGATCAACGACCCCGCAGTACAGGTCGTCGATCTGCGCGACCCGCGCGAACGCACCAGAACCGGGGCCATCCCCGGCGCGTTCCATTGCCCGCGCGGCATGTTGGAATTCTGGGTCGATCCGGACAGCCCCTATTTCAAAGAGATTTTTGCCGAGGACAGAAAATTCGTCTTTCACTGTGCCTCCGGCTGGCGGTCTGCCCTGTCGGTGGCCACCCTTCAGGACATGGGTTTTCGGGCGGCACACCTGAAAGACGGATTTTCCGGCTGGGAAAAAGCGGGCGGTCCGATTGAAAAGGTCGAGCCCCGATAAGACGGGCAAATCAGGGTGCCGCGAGACCAACCGCGGCCCTGCGCCGCTGCGCGGTCAAAGGTTCCCCGGACGTGTTGATATAGGGTCACGCAACCAGTGTTTCGGCCTTTTTGAGATCAACCGAGACCAACTGACTGACCCCCTGCTCTGCCATGGTAACACCATAGAGCCGGTCCATCCGCGCCATGGTGACAGCGTGGTGCGTGATAATCAGGAAACGCGTGTCGGTCTGGCGGCACATCTCGTCCAGCAGATCGCAAAAGCGGGTCACATTTGCATCGTCCAGAGGCGCGTCCACCTCGTCCAGCACACAAATCGGCGCTGGATTTGCCAGGAACACCGCAAAAATCAATGCCAATGCCGTCAGGGTCTGTTCCCCGCCGGAGAGCAGGCTGAGCGTGCTCAACTTCTTGCCGGGCGGCTGGCACATGATCTCAAGCCCGGCCTCAAGAGGATCATCGGATTCAACCATCACAAGGTTCGCCTCACCGCCGCCAAACAGATGCCGGAACAAAAGCGAGAAGTTGATGTTCACCTGCTCAAAGGCGGTCAACAGGCGTTCACGCCCTTCCCTGTTAAGACTGGCGATACCTGAGCGTAGCGTCTTTATCGCTTCTTCCAGATCGGCCTTCTCGGCTGCCAGCGTGTCATGTTCCTCGCGGACGTCCCTGGCATCCTCTTCGGCCCTGAGATTGACCGCCCCAAGGGCATCTCGCTGACGCTTGAGCCGAGTTGCATCCGCTTCCAACACATCAACACCCGGCATTTGATCCGGATTGACGTCAAGCGAAGTCAGGAGCTGATTGGGGGTCTGGCGGCTGTCCTCACCGATGCGCTCAGCGGCGGCGGCGACCGTTTCCCGGGCGGCTTCGGCACGGGCCTCCGATCTGGCACGGGCCTCTCGGGCTTCGGATGCCGCACGTTCGGTGTCGCGTTCGTGCTGTGTGGCCTCCCGCAAGGCACCCTCGGCGGTCGACAGGGTATCCGACGCGGCTGTGCGCCGGGCCTCTGCGTGGGTGATTTGCTTGTTGATCTCATCCCGCTTGGCCGCGATTTCCGCCGGGGCCGCGGCGGCCTCCTTCAGTTCTGCTTCGGAGGCCTGTTTACGGCCCTGCAATTCTTCGCTGCGCTTTTCTGCGGTCTCAAGCCTGTGCCGCCAGCCGCTGATTTCCTTGCCGACCTCCTGTGCGCGCCTGACCCGCGCTTCGCCTTCGCGGCGCAACTCGTCGTGACCCGACCGTCGCGACAGCATGGTGATACGCGCGGCCTCAACAGTCATGCGAATATCCTCAACGTCGCCCCTGGCCTGTTCGAGGTCTTCCAGGTTGGCTAAAGCCCGCTCTGCCTCCTGGACCTGCGCACGGGCCGCCATCGCCTCATCCTCGTGGCGTTTTACTGCCAACCCAAGACTTTCCAATCTGCCTTCGGCAAGGTTGCGGTCGGCTTCGGCCCGGCTGAGGGCGCGTCCGGCATCGGCAACCATCCGATCGGCGACACGCCGGGCATCGCGGGCCTGGCGATCCGCTTCGGTCTGGGCCGCCAGTGCCGCTGTCAGCGTCTCATGCGCAGCACGTGCCCCTTCGGCGCGCTGGCTGGCCTGTTCAAGGGCCTGCTTGAGAACCTCAAGCCGGTTCAATTGCTGCAAACGAAGCGCCGCCGCCGAGGGCGCGTCTTCGGCCCAGGCGCGATAGCCATCCCAACGCCACAGGTCACCCTCGACCGATACAAGACGCTGACCGGGCAATAGCGCGGCCTGCAACTGCGCACCCTCGTCCACATCCACAAGCCCGATCTGGCCCATGCGGCGCGCCAGAACATCGGGTACCGACACATGCGCATCAAGCGGTGTCACCCCTGCCGGCAGGGGTTGTGCCACATCATAGCCCGGCAGAACCGCCCAACCGGACGGCCCGTCCGTGTCGACCTGCGGTGCGCGCAGATCATCGGCAAGTGCCGCTCCAAGCGCCTTTTCAAAACCATGCTCAACCTGCAACCGATCAAGGATCTGCCCACCTTCGGCGGTATCCCGTTCAACCAGCTTGGCCAATGCGCCCACCTCGGCGCGCAGGGCGTTCATCTCGCCTTCAGCCTCGGAACGTTCTGCACGCGCATCCGCTTCACGGGCTTGCCCCTGCGCGCGTGCTTCTTCGGCATTCATCAATGCGTCATCAGCCTGAGCCGCCGCCGTCACGGCTCGGGTTTCGGCGGCCCCGGCGGTTTCAAAATCAACCGCAGCCTTTTTCAGCGCCTCGCCGCTCTGGGCAACGGCGCCACGGGCTTTCTCGGCCTCGGTCTCGGCCTTGGACTGGGTTTTCCTGCTGTCTTCCAGCAACCGCGCCGCCGACCCATGACGGGCAAAAAGCCGGGCGGTGTCTTCGGTTTTCTGGGTCAATTCGGCCTCGCGGGCTTGCAGAACGGCGGCCGCATCCCGCGCCGCATCCGCAGCGGCGGCCAGCGAGTCTTCATGCCCGGCACCTGCGTCGGACAATGCCCTGGCTTCCCACTCAAGTCGGGCAATGGTGTCGCCTGCGTCCCGGTTCAATCCACCTTCGCGTTCAATATCATGGGCCAGTTGCGCGATGCGGTCGGCCAGGGTCTTGATGGCGCTCTGGGCCTGGGTTTCCTGATCGACAAGTGTATCGCGCTGAACCGCGAGCCGTTGCAGCACCGCCGCTGCAATCGCCTCTTCTTCGCGCAAAGGCGGCAGCGCGTCTTCAGCGGTCTGCCGTTCCTTTGCCGCCTGCAAGGATTGCGCCTGTGCCTGCGCCGCCACATTGCCCTTTTCGCGCAAATCCTCGTCGGCCTCGGCGCGCGCGGTGTCCGCTTCGCGCCAACGGCGGTAGAGCAACAGACCCTCGGTCCGGCGCAGCTGTTCACCGATCTCGCGGTATCTGGCGGCCTGACGGGCCTGGCGGGCCAGCTGCGCAAGCTGGGCGGCCAGTTGTTCAATCACATCGTCAACCCGCGACAGATTGACCTCCGCCGCGTTCAACTTGAGTTCCGCTTCGTGCCGACGCTGATACAGCCCTGAAATCCCCGCCGCTTCTTCCAGAATGCGGCGGCGGTTTTTCGGTCTGGCATTGATCAGTTCGGAAATCTGACCCTGCCGCACAAGCGCAGGGCTGTGCGCCCCAGTGGAGGCATCCGCAAAAAGCATCTGGACATCACGCGCGCGCACCTCTTTTCCCGCCGCCTTGTAGGCGCTGCCGACGTCGCGGGTGATGCGGCGCACGATCTCAAGCGTATCGGTATCGTTAAATCCCGATGGGGCAAGTCGTTCGGAATTGTCGATGTGCAGGGAGACTTCGGCAAAGTTACGCGCGGGGCGGGTTGCGGCACCGGCGAAAATGACGTCTTCCATGCCGCCGCCGCGCATCGCGGTTGGACGGTTTTCGCCCATGACCCAGCGTAGTGCCTCAAGCAGATTGGATTTGCCACAGCCGTTCGGACCGACAACACCCGTAAGACCATCCGAGATCATCAGGTCGGTGGGATCCACAAAGCTTTTGAAGCCCGTCAATCTGAGTTTGGAAAAACGCAAGGCGCGGATGTCTCCGATGATTCTGCTCATGTCAAAAATGCGGGGCGCGATGGCCTCAAGTCAACATGCCAACACAATGGAACGTGTTTGCAGGGGGTTTTTCCACAAGATATTGGGCCTTTTGGCCGTTTAGCACCCTGTCGCGGGGATTTTAGCGCGTCTTGGTGTTTTTCCCACAGTCGAGAATGCCAGTGGCAAGCGCCTGATCTCCCCGCACCTCTTTCACACGGCACCCGCTGACCTGTGCCATTGCGATGCCCGCGCGTTCCCTGATCGGGCTGAAGCGCGGCGCATATTCGGAATTTATGCGGATCGCTTCCGCAAGTTTTCCTCTGACCCTGACGTCAAATGTGGACCCCTGGACCGTGACCCGCGTGGCATCAAGGCCGCGAAAATGTGGACCCGGCGTGTTGCAGGCGACAAGCAAGGGCCACAACGCCAGAATGGCATAAAGACGAAACATCGCACGAGTTTCGCAGGACAATGGTTAACAATTCCTTTCTACCATCCAGACCATTGCCGTATCCAATCGTTGGTCATATAAATTTACCAATTCAAGGAGTTTTCATGCCGTTCCAGCCCGTTACTGCGGAAAAACTGTCCCACGCAGTGATCCGTCAAATCGAACAGTTGATCCTGCGCGGCATCTTGCGGCCCGGTGAGCGCCTTCCCTCCGAACGGGAACTGGCCGAGCGGCTGGAGGTGTCCCGCCCGTCGCTGCGCGATGCCATAGCCCATTTGCAGAAAGCGGGTCTGCTGAGCGCAAAGCCGGGTGCGGGCGTCTATGTGGGCGATGTCCTTGGCAGTGCGTTTTCACCTGCCCTGATTGAGCTTTTTGCGCGCCATGATGAGGCGGTTTTTGACTACCTCGCCTTTCGCCGCGACATGGAAGGCCTTGCGGCGGCACGGGCTGCCAAACTTGGCTCTGACACAGATTTGCAGGTGATCGAGACGCTGTTTGAAAAGATGGAAGCGGTTCACCAAAAGAAGAACGCCGAGGAAGAGGCGAGGCTGGACGCGCAATTCCACATGGCCATCGTCGAGGCGAGCCACAACGTCGTCATGCTGCATATGATGCGCTCGATGTACGATCTGCTGCGCGGCGGGGTGTTCTACAATCGGCAAGTCATGTTCAAACAACGCACCAGCCGGGCGGCGCTGCTTGATCAGCACCGGGCCATAAATGATGCAGTTCAGGCCCGCGATGCAGATGGCGCACGGGCCGCGGTCGAGGCCCATCTGGATTATGTCGAACGGTGCCTTTTCGATCACCGCAAGGCAGAGCGAAACGAGGCCATCGCACGCCAGCGGCTGGACCATGAACAACACAACTAGAATGGCATCCCGGTGGCGGCGACAAGGGGGACAGTACCGGGACGGTACAATGTCTTTGAATTGAACCGGCGCCTGCCCTGCAACGCAAAAGCCCCGGATAATCCGGGGCCTTTGTCAATCATCCAAGAGAACGACGATCAGTGCAGTTTGGCCTCTACCTGACCAATGGCATCGTCGATCAATTTGTTCGCATCTGTTGCGGTCATCTGCTTGGCAATCACGTCTCGTGCCGCAGCAACGGCGATAGTAACGGCCTGATCGCGAACGTCCTTCACTGCAGAGGCATGTGCAGATGCTATCTGCTCCTCGGCGGCGGCCAGTCGGCGCGTGACAGACTTCTCAAGATCGCCACGTGCCTTGTCGGCGGCTGTGGCGGCCTCTTCTTTTGCGGCGGCCACAATGCGGTCGGCTTGTTCCTGCACTTCTTTCTGTTTGCGCTCGTAGCTGGCAAGCAGTGTCTGCGCTTCTTCGCGCAGGCGCCGGGCCTCATCCAACTCGGACTTGATGTCATCGGCGCGCTTGTCAAGCATGCCGCCGATCAGACCCGGAACCTTGTAGTAGAACAAGATGCCGATAAAGACGATCAGGCCAAGCAGGACAACAAAGTCGCTGTTGCCCAGTGAAAAGAACGGGCCTTTTGCGGCAAATGCAGGCGTCGCAAACAAGACGCTCAGCGCGGCGGTCAGGGTCAAACGCATGGCTTATCCTTTCATCCGTGCAGTGATGGCGGCGTTTACCGCCTTTGCATCTGCCTTGCCGCCCATGGCAGCAACGATCTCTTTCGCTGTATCCTTGGCGACCACTTCAACGTTCTCCAACGCGGATGCGCGGATTTCGCCGATGGCCTTTTCGGACTCAGCCGATTTCGCGGCAATCTCGGCATCTGCCTTGGCGATAGCCTTGTTGAGATCGGCCTGAATGTCGGCCTTGGCGTCCGCGACGATCTTTTGGGCCTCGGATCGCGCATCTGCAAGCGCCTTGTTATAGGCTTCTTCGGCCTCTGCGGCTTTTGCCTTGAGGTCTTCGGCCGCAGAAATATCATTGGTGATCGTGCCGGAACGCTCCGCCAGGACCGCGCCGATGCGTGGCAGGGCAACGCGTGACAGGATCAGGTAGATCGCGACAAGCGCGAGCACGAGCCAGAAGATCTGGTTTCCCCAAGTCGAGAAATCCAGCTGTGGCATGCCGGGGGCAGACACCACCTCTGCGCTATTTGTTTCAGTTGCCATCTTGGCTTCTCCTTGGAAACGGGGGCCTGACAGCGGATAGGGGGGTACCCCTATCCGCACGCAAGGATGTCGTTACCGAGAGCTTATACAGCGAACATCAGCAGCAGCGCGACGAGGAAGGCAAAGATGCCCAGAGCCTCGGCAAACGCGATGCCGATGAAGAGTGTTGCCGTTTGCGAAGCAGCGGCAGATGGGTTGCGCAGTGCGCCTGCCAGGTAGTTGCCTGCAACGTTGCCAACCCCGATTGCGGCTGCGCCGGAACCGATTGCTGCCAGACCTGCGCCGATGTGTGCGAGTTCGCCTTCCATGATATTCTCCTATGCGTTGGAAGTTGAGTATTTGGACGGGTGTTAGATGTCGCCCGAATTAGTGTGAGGGATGCAGCGCGTCCTTGAGGTACACGCATGTCAAAATGGTGAAAACGTAGGCCTGAATGAAGGCCACAAGAACCTCCAGACCGAACATCGCCGTGATGCCCAGAACCGCCACCGGCGATACAATCGTGATCGTGGCAAAACCTGCGAACACCTTGATGACCGCGTGGCCCGCCATGACGTTACCCGCCAGACGAATGGAGTGGCTGACCGGGCGCACAAAATATGAGATCAGTTCGATCACCGCCAGAATGGGCCGAAGGGCCAGGGGCGCCGACGACACCCAGAACAAACCAAGGAAAGCCGTACCGTTTTTGACAAAGCCGACAACCGTTACTGTCAGGAACACCGCCATCGCCAGAACTACCGTCACCGCAAAATGTGATGTTGGGGTAAAGGACGCCGGAACCAGACCCAGGAAGTTGGCGGAAACAATGAACATGAACAGCGTCATGATGTAGGGGAAATACTTCACCCCTTCCTTGCCGCAGATGTCTTCGACCATCTTGTAGACAAAGCCATAAGCCAGCTCGGCCACCGATTGCATCCGCGAGGGGATGACCGCGCGCTTGGAACTGCCCAGAACCAAAAGCAGGAAGGTTGCGACGACCGCAAGGAACATCCAGAAGGTTGCATTGGTTACCGTGTACCACGCCACTTCGGTTCCATCACCAAAGAACGGCTTGATGATGAATTGATCCATCGGGTGGAAGACAAGGCCGCCTTCGTCTTTTGCTGTTTCTGTCGCCATTTCAGGCTCCTTCGTTCTTGTCGGCCCCTTGGGGCGCATTTGCCGCGGCCTCTTCGGCCATCTTCTTATCCTGGATTTCCTGCGCAGAGCGGAGCATCGTCTTTACCCCGGCCGCAAGACCCAGCATCGTAAACAGCACCATAAAGATGGGCAGCGTGCCAAGCAGCACATCAAGCCCGTATCCGATGCCGAAACCGATCCCAAGACCGGCTACAAGTTCAATCACCATTCGCCAGGCAAGCTGTGCCTGAGAATAATGTTCATCCGCGCGGGGTTTCGGCGCACTGCGCGCCTTGGCGGCTTTGATCCGGGCCTCTAGCTGCTCTAGCTGCTGCTGTTGGTCGGGGTCAGTCACGCCATATTTCCCATCCGATGACTTGCCCGTTTGCTACTGGTGCGGCCGATCAGAGTCAACTGGAACCGAAATTCCATTAATGCATTGTTTTATATATATATTTTTCAAATCAATCGTGACGCTCCAACACCGAAACCCCTGTTGTTTGCGCAATCAGTGGGGGATTGTTTATTCAACCAATTGGTTGACGATTGACCAACTTCGGCGCAAAGCGATGGCATGACCGATCAACTTGATACCGTGTTTGCCGCCCTCAGCGACCCGACCCGGCGCGCCATTCTGACGATGCTGTTGGAGGACGACATGGCCGTCACGGACGTGGCTGAGCCATTTGAGATGTCGCTGGCCGCGATTTCAAAGCACCTTACCGTGCTCAGCATGGCGGGGCTGATTTCACAGGAAAAACGTGGCCGGGTGAAATGGTGCAAGCTGGAACCCGACGCGCTGCGGGGGGCGTCCACCTGGATGCAGGGGTTTGGACAGTTCGAGCCCGTCAATCTCGACGCCTTTGAACGGTTCCTGGCGCGCGAGCACCTGGATGAGGATCGACCTTAGGGCACGCCACAGTACGCAGCAAAAACCATGCTACTCGTTCAACGGGTCGGAAGCCCATTGCCAACGACAACAGGCCAATGCAGCGGTGAAGGCGGTCAGATCATGCCGGCGATACGCAATGCAGCAAGTACGATGACAGCAATTCCGACAAGATAGACAATGCGACGCATGAGATAGCCCTTCCAATTCAGGTCTGCGAAAGGCGTTCCCATCGTCAAGTTCGGTCAGGAACGACCACCGCAACGGTATCGTCGCGCAAAAGCAGGGCCAAAGCAAGAATTGTCAGCCCGACCCCGCCCAGCACCAGAACCGCAGGAGGCGCGTTGCCAAGCGCGACCTCCCAGACGATGACCCAGCTTGGCGTCAGATAGGTATAGGCCATGACCTTGGCCGACGGCAGGCGCAGCGCTGCAAACTGAAGAAGGATCACGGTGACAGCAGTCGCAAAGAACGCCGTATAAAAAAGCGTAATCCAGACCATTGTTGGCAAGGCACTCCAGTCCGTTGCCATGATGTCCGGCCAGGCGTAGACGCCCAAAAGGATCGCGCCCGCAAAAACAGTTCCAAAGGTCGATGTGACGGCACTTTCGCCCTTGTTCAGGCGGCGCACCATAGGGGTATAGATCGCGTGCGAGATGCAGCCGATGAAATAGATCGCCTCGCCGCGGCCCACGTCAAATGCCAGCACAGCCCCCAGATCACCGCGAAAGATAACCCAAAGCGCGCCCACTCCGCCAATTGCCAGCGCCAAGGCCATGCGCGGTGTCACGATTTGGCGCAAGATGACGTAGGCAAAACCGGCGGCCATCAGCGGCACCAGCGTAAAGACCGCCGCCGCACTGATCGGCGGTGCCGTCCGCAACCCTTCGAACATCAAAACAAAATACAGCCCAAAAAGCCCGCCCAGAACCGCATAGCGCCACGGGGCATCGAAATTCCTGGCCGCCAGGCCACCGCGCTGCCACGCCAGCACGCCGACAAAAACCGACGCCAGACCGAACCGCGCCGCCGTAAAGGCCGTTGGCGCAATATCATTGGCCATCATCGAGCCAAGCGAAAAAGAACCTGCCACCAATGCGGAAAAGGCAAGCATCGCCAGATGCCCCTGCGTGCCTGGGCTCACAAAAATGCCTCGGCCGCATGAGCCTTGAGAAATTGAAGCAACGTCTGAACCTTTGTTGTCCGGTGCAGATCTACGTGGGTCACCAGCCACAGGGCCGATGACCATTCAGGGCGCGGCGCGTACACCTCGATCAGATCCGGGTGGGCGCGGCCCTGAACCGCCGCCAGAAACCCGATCCCGGCCCCCGCAACCGTGGCCGCAACACAGGCCCGTTCATCGGAACACCGGAACATCACCGATGATGGCGGTACATTCTGACGTAACCAAACGTAGTGTGGTGCCCGGCTGCCTTCCTGCTCAGGTCCGACAAATCTGTGTTTCGCATGGTCATCAGGGCCTTCTGGCATGCCGTAGGCTTCAACATAAGTCCGGCTGGCGTAGGCCGCGACCGGCACCTTGCAAAACGGTTGCACAACATTGTCGGGTTGTTCCGATGAGGCACCCGCACGGATCGCCACATGCGCTTCTGCGTATTCGAGCCGGAACAATCGATCGCCGGTCACGTATCTGACCGTCACGTCCCTGTGCTGCTCCTGAAATGCCGCCAACAGCGGCGTCACCTGACCAGACAGCGATGTCAGGGAGGTTACAACAAGATCACCGGACACCTCCGCGCCCCGCCCCTTGATCCGTCCGGCAAGCTGGTTGAACTGATCTTCGGTGGCCTGCGCCACCCGCAACAGATCCTCACCGGATTCGGTTGCCGTATAGCCACGCGCGTGGCGCTGAAACAGCTTGACGCCCAGCCGCCCCTCAAGCGCGTCTATGTGACGGATGACAGTCGCATGATGCACGCCCAGCACGTCGGCCGCGCCGCTGACCGTGCCCATTCGCGCTACCTGGTAGGCTGTTTTGATTTCGTCCCAATTTTCCATCGCGGCATTCATGCGCCCATTGTGCGTAACTGAACAGTCTTTCCGTCATACAAGGGCCAAGCCTCGTCAAGTGCAAGAGCCAAATCGGCGTCACACCGGGTGCGTCAGGCCTGCCGGACCCGGTGTGACCTCACTCTTGGCCATTTGTCAGTGCCGCCCCAAAATCGCGGCGCGAAACCGCAAGCTGGTTGCCAGTGAGTTCTGGGGCGCAGCCCCTGCGCGAAAAAGACATTTCCAACTGAGACACCACCTCCCGGCTGGCAACGCTTGACTCGTGCCGCCCCACCGCCTAAACGCTCCCAAACCCCGGAAGCCATGCCTTCCGGTCCCTTTGCCGTTTGGCAGGGATCGCCCTCAGTCAGCGCAATGCGCCCACTGGGGCGAACGTCGTTTGTTCCGCATGCGGTGGGGCAGGCAATTGTGCATTCTGGTGGGTGTTCCTACATTGGAACGATCCCGCAACCGAACCGAGAAAGGGGCTTGCCCCATGTTTGAAAACCTCAGCGAACGCCTCTCTGGTGTCTTTGATCGCCTGACCAAACAGGGTGCCCTGTCAGAAGACGACGTTAAGACCGCGCTGCGCGAAGTACGTGTTGCGCTGCTGGAGGCGGACGTATCTTTGCCGGTGGCGCGCGATTTCGTCAAAGCGGTGCAGGACAAGGCCACCGGACAAGCGGTCACAAAATCCGTCACCCCCGGTCAGCAGGTCGTCAAGATCGTGCATGACGCGCTGATCGACGTGCTCAGGGGCGAAGGCGAGCCGGGCACGCTCAAGGTCGACAATCCACCTGCTCCGATCCTGATGGTCGGGTTGCAGGGCGGCGGCAAGACAACAACAACCGCCAAGCTGGCCAAGCGGCTCAAGGAGCGGGACGGCAAGCGCGTGCTGATGGCCTCGCTCGACGTGAACCGCCCGGCCGCCATGGAACAGCTGGCAATCCTTGGTACCCAGATCGGTGTCGATACCCTGCCGATCGTCAAGGGCGAAGACCCCGTTGCCATCGCCAGGCGTGCCAAGACGCAGGCGGGCCTTGGCGGCTATGACGTCTTTATGCTCGATACAGCGGGCCGTCTGTCCATCGACGAAGAGTTGATGGCCCAGGTCGAGGCGGTGCGCGATGTCGCTACACCCCGTGAAACGCTTCTTGTTGTTGATGGCCTGACCGGCCAGGACGCTGTGCATACGGCCGAAAACTTTGACGAACGCATCGGCATCTCCGGCGTTGTCCTCACTCGGATGGACGGCGACGGACGCGGCGGCGCGGCCCTGTCGATGCGCGCAGTGACCGGCAAGCCAATCAAGTTTGTGGGCCTTGGCGAAAAGATGGACGCGCTTGAGACGTTCGAGCCTGAGCGCATTGCGGGCCGTATCCTTGGCATGGGTGACATTGTTGCGCTTGTGGAAAAGGCGCAGGAAACCATCGAGGCCGAACAGGCCGAGCGCATGATGAGGCGCATGGCCAAGGGTCAGTTCAACATGAATGACCTCAAGATGCAGCTTGAACAGATGATCCAGATGGGCGGCATGCAGGGCATGATGGGCATGATGCCCGGCATGGGCAAAATGGCCAAACAGGTCGAGGACGCCGGGCTGGACGACAAGATTCTCAAACAGCAGATCGCGCTCATTCAGTCGATGACCAAGAAAGAACGTGCAAACCCCCAATTGCTGCAGGCCTCCCGCAAAAAACGTATTGCCAAGGGTGCCGGCATGGAGGTTTCCGACCTTAACAAGCTGATGAAAATGCACCGTCAGATGTCCGACATGATGAAAAAGATGGGCAAGATGGGCAAAGGCGGCATGCTCAAACAGGCCATGAAAGGTATGTTTGGCAAGGGCGGCATGCCTGCGGACATGGCCGCTGGCATGGATCCCAAGGCACTGGAGGCCGCGGCCAAGCAGATGGGTGGCAAGATGCCCGGCATGGGCGGCGGCATGGGCCTGCCCCCCGGCCTGAGCGGGTTTGGCAAGAAGAAATGAACCCCATGACCTTCACCACGCCGCATTTGGAAACCAATCGGTTGATCCTGCGCACTCAGGGTCCGCAGGACGCGGCGGCGCGCGCCTGCATTCATCATGCCTGGGGCGTGCCGGGGTGGGACACCCACGTCAGCTACATCTCGCTTGGCGATAAACCGTCTGTTCAACTGTCCGAACGCCCAGGGGCGATGCGTGATCCTGATACGATGCAGATCAAGGCCGATGATCCCTGCCAAGCATATCTCCACCCTCAGGGGGGCGGCATGATGTTCGCAAGACCCCGTGGTGAATCCGCTCACTTCAATCCCACTCAGGAGGCCGCATGACCGATGCCGTCACCCGCGCCGCTGAGGTGCTCAAAGACCACCGTTCTTCCATCGACCGGCTCGATGCCATCCTCGTCTACACACTGGGCGAGCGGTTCAAACACACACAGGCTGTGGGGAAACTCAAAGCCGAACACGACCTTCCCCCGTCCGATCCCAACCGCGAAGCGGATCAGATCGCGCGGCTAGAAGATTTGGCAACTCGGGCCGATCTGGACCCGGAATTCGCCAAGAAGTTTCTCAACTTCATCATCGCTGAAGTCATTCAGCATCATAAACGTCACCAATCGTAAAATCGGGGCATCGCCCCACACAAACCCAAAGGACACTACACCATGGCTATGAAAATTCGTCTCGCCCGCGGCGGCTCCAAAAAACGCCCTTTCTACCGGATCGTCGCAGCAGACAGCCGTATGCCACGCGACGGCCGCTTTATCGAGAAACTGGGCACCTATAATCCCTTGCTGCCAAAAGACAGCGAAGAGCGCGTGAAAATGGACGTCGAGAAAGTCCAGGAATGGATGGCAAAGGGCGCACAACCTACTGACCGTGTACGCCGCATGTTGGAAGCCGCTGGCGCATTGCCCAAGACCGAGCGCAGCAACCCCAACAAGGGCACACCGGGCAAGAAAGCCCAGGAGCGCGTGCAAGAGAAGGCCGACAAGGCAGCAGCCGCAGCCGAAGCCGCCGCAGCACCAGCAGAAGAAGCGCCCGCGGAAGAATAAGAAAAGCAGCGGTCCGACATGTCCATTCCTGAATGGCTCCATGTGTCGGGCCGCTCATCCTGACGCGGTGGCAGTGCAACAGCGGCTGGTGGTTTTTCCATCTCAGGATGGGCCAGCACGACCCCCCCGTGCCCGAACCAGAAACCAAGGGCCGGGAGACCCGAACACCCGCCCTGCCTATTGAAAGCTGATGATGCTGCGCCTTGTAATCCTGCTGATCGTCCTGCTGATCGGATTTTCCGGTGGTATCTGGTATGATCGTTATCAAATGCGCGTTGAATGCGCCAATGGCGAAGGCGAATGGACCGGCACCATTTGTGTGAATTCGGAGTTACTTCAGTGAGCGATTTGAAATGGACGATCTGATCTGTGTTGGTGCCATTGCCGGTTCTTTTGGGGTGCGCGGGGAGCTGCGGATAAAAAGCTATTGCGCGGTGCCCGAAGACATCGAACACTACGGCCCGCTGATGTCCGAAGATGGAAAACGTCAATTCAACCTGGCAATTCTGCGCCCGATCAAGAACGGGTTTGCCGCGCGCATCCCCGAGGTCGCCACCAAAGAAGATGCCGACGCGCTGCGCGGTGTCGCGCTTTTTGCGCACAGAGATCAACTGCCCTCGTTGCCGGATGATGAATTCTATCACGCCGACCTGATCGGGTTGGCGGTCTATGACACCGGCGGCGTGTTGTTGGGCCGGGTCAAGACGGTCCAGAACCATGGCGCGGATGACCTCTTGGAATTGCAGTTCGACGGCTCCTCCGCCACCACATTCCTGCCCTTCACCAAGGCCGCCGTGCCGACGGTCGATTTATCGGCGGGCCGGATCGTCGCCGACCCGCCGATTGGCATCCTGCCAGAGCGTGACGAAACCTGATGCCACGCCGGATCATCATCCACGCAGGCTTTCACAAGACCGGTACCTCCTCCCTTCAGGCCTGTCTGCGCGAAAACCGGGTGGCGATGAAAAAGCAGGTCGCGCTGCGCCTGCGCTGGCATATGAAAGATCTGGTGGCGGCAACGCGTGGCTATTCCACCTGGCGGGATCCCCTGACACTAATGAAGGTGCAGCATCGGTTCGAGACCTTGCTGAATGACCTTCCCGGCATGCCGCGCCGCTCGCTGATAATTTCGGCCGAGGAACTGGCCGGGCATTTACCCGGGCGCGGTGATCTGGCTGATTATTCGGCGGCACCGGTCTTGCTCTACGCTTTTTGGGAAATCGCAAAAGAGCGGTTTCCTGAGGCGGAAATCCTGCTCTACCTGTCCACCCGCGCCGCTGATCCCTGGCTCCGGTCTGCCTATTGGGAACATGTCAAGGCTTCCAACATGACGATGGATTTTGATGCGTTCCACAAGGCATATCACGGCGCCGCCGACCTGAACGCCATGGTGGCCGAAATCGCCAGCAGGGTGCCAGCGCCGGTACATCACTGTGCATTGGAAGCGTGTCAGGACCGCCCGCTGGGCCCCGCGCAACCCTTGCTGGACCTGTGCGACCTGCCGATGGATGTGCAGGTAGAATTGATCCGCCCGCCCAGGCAGAACGCCGGTCTGGGCGATGACGTTCTTGATGCCCTGTTGCAGGTCAACCGCACCCAGGACGATCCGGACCTGCGCAAAGCCGCCAAGGCGGCGATCCTGTCTGAGGCACGGGGCGCATGAAACCCACCCGGTCGCATGCGCGCCAATCGGTTCAGGCCAGCCTGAAACCCCGCGAATTGATGCAGGACAAGCCGAATTATGCCGATGTCTGGCAGGCCCGCGTGGTCACGCTGTTTCCCGAGCTTTTCCCCGGAGTGCTGGGGGCCAGCCTGACCGGCAAGGCGTTGCAGGACGGGCGCTGGCAATTGCACACCCATGACCTGCGCCGTTTCGGCATCGGCAAGCACCGCAATGTCGATGACACCCCTGCGGGGGGCGGCGCGGGAATGGTGATGCGCGCCGATGTTGTCGGGCCTGCGATCGAAGCTGCACAGGCACATGCGCGGGGGCGCTGGCCGATTCTGTACATGTCGCCGCGTGGGCGGCGGTTTGATCAGGCGATGGCGCGTGATCTGGCGGAATGCGCGGGCGTCACCATGCTGTGCGGGCGGTTTGAAGGCGTCGACGAACGGGTGATCGAACATTATGGTATCACCGAAGTCTCGCTGGGCGATTTTGTCATGACCGGCGGGGAATTGGCGGCGCAGGCCATGATCGACGCCATTGTGCGCCTTTTGCCCGGCGTATTGGGCAATGCCGAAAGCACGGTTGAGGAAAGCCATTCAGACGGGCTGCTGGAACATCCGCAATACACCCGCCCCGCGATCTGGCAAGGGCGCGAGATACCGGACGTCCTTATGTCGGGCAATCACAAGAAGATTGCCGATTGGCGGCGCAAAATGTCGGTTGATCTTACAAAATCCCGTCGCCCCGACCTGATCAAGGATCGTCAGGACGACGGGTAGCGCACGTCCTCACAAAAACCGTTCCGGGAGGGAAGCGGCAATGATGAAGATGTGCCCATCACAGAGACTTTTGGTCTATACGGTTTCTGCCTTGGATTTGAGATAGGCGTAAATCTCGTCCTTGAGTACCATGCGTTGCTTGCGCATATCGACCATGTGATCGTCGCTTGTCGGTTCAATGTTCGTTTCGGCCCGATGCAACGCCCGGTTCAGCGTGTGATAGTCATCCGCCAACTTTTCGAAATGGCCGTCGGTCTGACGCAGTGTCGCCATTTGTTCGACCAACTCGGGAAATTCTTCTGACAATTCATGGGGTACGTGAGACATAGGGATACTTTTCCTGTTTGCTATTTCTTAGGATTTTCTGGCTTTGGGATGCAAAGATGAGGCAAGGACATGATCTGTCTGCCGCAGTAATGTTTCTGCCTGATGATAGATCAATGGATCAGGAGGTGTGGCGACCGACAAATCTTTGTCGGGGTAATCAAGCTGAGACAGGAAATGCCGCATACAGGTCAGGCGCGCGCGTTTCTTGTCATTTGACCGGATCACTGTCCAAGGTGCATCCGCCGTGTCGGTGTAAAAGAACATCGCTTCCTTGGCTTCGGTATAGTCATCCCACTTATCAAGGCTTGCCCGGTCCACAGGTGACAGTTTCCACCGCTTCAGCGGGTCGGTTTCACGCGATTCAAACCGGCGCTTCTGTTCCTCTTGCGTGACCGAGAACCAGTATTTGAACAACTTGATCCCTGACCGGACCAACATGCGTTCAAATTCCGGCGTCTGGCGCATGAATTCGAGATACTCACCGGGTTCACAAAAATTCATGACCCGTTCCACCCCGGCGCGGTTGTACCAGGAGCGGTCATAAAGGACGATTTCGCCCGCCGTGGGCAGATGTTTGATATAGCGCTGGAAAAACCACTGGCCGCGCTCTTCTTCGGTTGGCTTGTTCAATGCGACCACGCGCGCCTCGCGCGGGTTGAGATGTTCGGTAAACCGTTTGATGGTGCCGCCCTTGCCCGCCGCATCCCGGCCCTCGAACAACAGCACAAATTTCTGACCGGTCTCGTGCACCCAATGCTGCACCTTGAGCAACTCGACCTGAAGCGCAGACTTTTCCTCTTCATAGGTCTTGCGGTCCAGCTTCTCGGCATAGGGGTATTTGCCTTCTTCAAAACCAAGGATTTCCGCCTTGCGTACGTCTTGCAGCTTTCCGTTGTCACTTTGATTTTCAACTGGCATGGGGCATCCTCAGGTTTGGGCTTTTCTGTACCGTCACGGACAATGTCACCACCGCAATCTGCCTGCATTGACTTGGATCAAACTGGTTGTTGAAATTGCGGTTTCCGGGGCGAAAAGGGGACCGGATCAACGCCCTTGATACCCCGGCCCATTCCTCCTATACCCCGGCCATTCGGAATCGCTTTGCTGCGGTTGCGGTGCTTTGCTTGTGCATTGCAAAAACAAGGAATGATGATGCTACCTTCGGTGGGCTGTTGCGACAGACCCGGCAGACAGACTGAAGCTCTTGGATCGCGCAACAATCTTCGTGGCACACCACGAGCATCATAGGAGAAGCGTCAGATGAACCTGATCGCACAAATCGAGGCGGAACAAATCGCCGAACTGGGGAAGGAAATCCCAGACTTCCGGGCGGGTGATACCATCCGCGTCGGCTTTAAAGTGACCGAAGGTACCCGTACCCGTGTCCAGAACTACGAAGGCGTTTGCATCGCGCGTAACAACGGCAAAGGCATTGCCGGGTCGTTCACCGTGCGCAAAATCAGCTTTGGTGAAGGCGTTGAGCGCGTATTCCCGCTGCACTCCACCAACATCGACAGCATCACAGTGGTCCGTCGTGGCCGTGTGCGTCGTGCCAAGCTGTATTACCTGCGCTCGCGCCGTGGTAAATCCGCACGCATCGTTGAGAATTCCAACTACAAGCCGAAAAAAGCGTAAGGGGCGGACCGATGAAAGCCGATACACATCCCGAATATCACACGATCAACGTCAAGATGACCGACGGCACGATTGTGGAAATGAAATCAACATGGGGCAAAGAGGGCGACCAGCTGTCGCTTGACATCGACCCTTCCGTGCACCCTGCATGGACCGGCGGCACCAGCCGCCTGATGGACACCGGTGGCCGCGTGTCCAAGTTCAAGAACAAGTACGCAGGTCTGTCCCTGTAAGGGGTTTCAGATTGCTGAATTCAGAAAGGCGCGGCCCCGGGGGCCGCGCCTTTCTTGTTGGGGAATGGCCGCTGAAGGGGGCAACGCCACCAATTCCGGCGGCAAAAAGAGACATGAAGCGCAAGAACCGCCGCAAAACAGGCGGTCGAGAGATGTTTGATCCAGCGCCTGTGTGGCATCCCTTACTGCCTTGTTGGATACGGAAAATAGTGCGAGGGTTTGAGCCTGGATCAAACTGACCCAGCACCGGGTGGCGAAAAAGGACAGTTTAGAAGTTATTTGGAATCTACCTGGGAGTATTGGGATGAAGACCACAATTGGAGATGACGGCTTACCTTTTTTGCCATTGGAAGAATATCTTCAACTGTCTTTGCAGGAAATTGACGCCCTGCGACGGGAAGTGCCGGTCCTACGAACCACATCAAACCGTGTGTCGATACTGCGCGATCACGATGTTCGCGCCTTGATGTCTCATCCCGGCCTCGTACAGATTCCCGGACCGGAGTTTTGCGATTTTGTCGGGATACCACCGGGGCGATGCCGGACATTTCTCGAGACATTCATGCTGATGACAAATGGGGAGGATCACAAGCATCGCCGTGGGGCTTTTGCCCGCGTGTTTGCGCATCCCGTTCTACGCCAGAAACGCGATCAGGTGCGTGTCGTTGCAGATCGTGTGATTGCCGATTTGCCCCGCGGTGCCCCGTTTGATTTCCTGGCGCTATGTGCCTCGCGCCTGCCTGCGGAAATGATCGCAGAAGTTCTGGGCCTGAATACAGAGGACAGCGGCTGGTTTGCTCAGCACGTTTATTCTCTCAGCAAATGTCTGATGCTTCCATTTGTCGGGTCCGAGGACATTGATGAAATCGAAGTCTCAGCTGACGCTCTATATGAGTTTGTTGCAGCGACCTTGGAGGATCGCAGAACAGCGCCACAAGATGATATGATTTCGATGCTGGTGACGGACGAAAGTGACCGTGCGCTAGAGAGCGAAGAGCTTATCTATCAGATCATGGGCCTTATCCTCGGAGGCAGCGATACCACGCGGTCGGGTTTCAACATGATCGTTGCGCGGCTGTTGTCAGACCGGAGCCTTTGGGACGAAGTTAAGGCGGATCGTCGCCTTATCCCCAATGCGATCAATGAGGCACTTCGGTTGGAGCCACCTGTTGCAGGAGTTGCGCGCTATAGCGTTGGGCCGATCGACGTTGCGGGGGTAACACTTGCTGCGGGGCAGTTGGTTGGGTTGGCGACGATGTCCGCCATGCGCGACGAGACACTGATCACTGACCCGGAGGTATTCGATTTGCACCGCGAGGATCAGCCACTTCCGCATGTCGTATTCGGCGCGGGGGCGCATCGGTGCCTTGGCGAAATGCTCGCGCGGTTGGAAATGGAAGAAGGGCTTTCGGCCCTTTTGGATAGCGCACCGGACATAGAACTGATTGAAGCGCCGGAAATGGTTGGTGTCCTTGGTCTCCGAAAATCGACGCCAATGATTGCGCGCATTCCCTGAACAAACCTGTTTGCAAGCTGCGCTACGGTACCTGGATTGGGCAGCGATCTGAATGCGTCAGCAAGGTTGAATCCCCAGATGTTTGGCCGGAAACGCCAGTGCCGAGGTTTTCCGTTCTGCAACGCCACGGCTCTTGCATGAGTACCTGATACGCAGGGCATCATTTACCGCGACAAAGTCTACGATTTCAAACAGCGTCAAGCGATTCAGGTCTTTGCGAAGGTGTTGTGGCAACCCAAACCAGACATTCGTCCCGTCCCCCCCTCACCCCCACTTCCCAAACCCGCAAACCCCACATATAGTGTGCCCAACAATAACCTGCACAAATCGCAGGAGGCAGAAGGGCAGCTTATGGCGCATATCATTGTTGTCGGAAACGAAAAGGGCGGCGCGGGTAAATCCACGGTTTCCATGCACTTGGCCACCGCTCTGGCGCGGATGGGGAAAAGCATCAGTGTGCTGGATCTGGACCTGCGCCAGCGCACGCTGGGGCGCTACATCGAAAACCGCACGTCCTTCCTCAAGAAGGCCGGACTTGATCTGCCAAGCCCGACCCTTTGCATGCTGCCCGAAGTGGCAGCCGAAGATCTGCGGCCTGGTGAAAACGTCTACGATCACCGCCTGAGCGTCGCGGTGGCCTCAATGGAGCAGGAAAACGATTTCATCCTGATCGACTGCCCCGGTTCGCATACCCGCCTGAGCCAGGTGGCGCATTCGCTTGCCGATACGCTGGTCACCCCCCTGAACGACAGCTTTGTCGATTTTGACCTTTTGGCACACACCGACAGTACGGGCGAAAAAATCACCGGGCCTTCCGTCTATTCCGAGATGGTCTGGAGCGCGCGGCAGCTGCGGGCCAAGGCGGGGTTGCAACCGATTGACTGGGTTGTGGTGCGCAACCGGATGGGGGCGCAACGCATGGTCAACAAGGAAAAGATGGAACGCGCCATTCAGAACCTGTCCAAGCGCATCGGTTTTCGCATTGCCCCCGGTTTCAATGAACGGGTGATTTTCCGCGAGCTGTTTCCACGCGGGCTGACCCTGCTTGATCTCAAGGACATTGGCGTCAAACAGCTCAATATCTCAAACGTCGCCGCGCGTCAGGAACTGCGTGATCTGATAAAGGCGCTGAAATTGCCGGGCGTGACAGCCGATTTCTAGCGGCTGCTGCTACGCCTTACGGCGCAGCAGCACGAGGTTTGATACAAACAGCGCACCGATCACGATGCCGCCACCAAGCAGCGCATATGGCCCCGGATTTTCACCCACAACCACCCAGGCCAGAAGCGGGGCCAGAACCGATTCAAGCAAGACCAGCAAACCGACCTCTGCAGACGTAATGAAGCGCGGCCCAATGGCAAGCAGGACCGAACTGAACAAGATCACGCCGGCATGCGCCATGACAAGCGGCACCTCTGAGGCTGGCATCGAAAACGGGTCCGCTATTGGTGCAATCGCAAGTGCGGCAAAAAAATACCCCATCGCCACCCCCGGCACCATTGATGTGGCACGGGCGTGGCGCGCAGCGGTCAGCGCGGCCGCAAAAAGAGCCGAAACGCCCAGCGCCAGCAAATCACCAGCCAGACTGGCGTTCTCCGTTTCGCCCGATCCATAGGCAATAAAGGCCAGTCCGGGCAAAACGGCGGCAACCGTCAAAAGCGTTCGCATGCTGAACGGTTCGGCCAGGAAAATGCGGCTGAACACCGCCGCAAACACAGGAAGTGACGCGATAATGAACACGACATTCGCAACCGACGTCAGGCCCACGGCGAGAATGAACATAACGCCGCTGCTGCCCACACCGATCATGTAGATCAGACCGTGCTTTCCAGTCCGAAACACCGCCCGAAACGGCTCCAGCCCGGCCGTGAACAGATACCAAAGCCCGGTAAGTCCGCCTGCCAGAAACAGCCGCCAGAACGCAATGGTCCAGGTATCCGCATCGATCAGGCGTACAAATAGGGAATCGGGGACGACAAAAAGCACCCCGAAAAATGTAATCAACAAACCTTTGGTCTGATCGCTCATCCGCAATCGGTGCGCGCTTTTTTCGGCTAAGTAAAGCTGTCTGGTCGGGTCGCGGCCAGTTTGACAAGCGCCCGTCTCAAAACGGTGGTTTCTTGCGGTGAGAATGCCGCAAGCAGCTGCGCCTCGTATTGCTCTGCTGTCTGGCGCAGATCCTTGTAGGCCTTCACGCCTTTGGAGGTCAGCGACAGATGTTCAACCCGTCTGTCCGCGCCGTCACGTACCCGCGCAACAAACCGGCGCTCTGCCAAGCGGTGTACTGCGCGGCTGATCTTGGTCTTGTGCAGATTGGCGCGCTCACCGATCTCGCTCGCGGTCATGCTGCCGTACAGGCCCAGATGGAACAACACCCGCCATTCGGTCCGCAACATGCCGTATCTGCCTTTATAGACATTCTGAAACGCCAGCGAACTGGCCTCAGATGCCTGATTGAGCATGTAGGGAAGGAAAGATTCGAGAGCAAAACCGGTTTTTGACATGGGATCATCGCTTGTTAGTTACAATTACGACTATTACACAGGGCCGAACCGGTGAGAAGCGGTAGGTACCGTCGGCCGAAATGAATGCCAAAGAAGGAAACAGCATGACATTGATGACCTCTTGGGTAGAAAGCGCCAACACTGGCGAGACTGATTTCCCGCTGAATAATCTGCCCTATGGCGTGTTTTCCATTGGCGACAGTGAACCGCGCTGTGGCGTCGCCATCGGTGATCGTATCCTCGATGTTGCGGCACTGGAAGAGACCGGTCTGCTGTCCCTCGCGGTAGAGCCGGTCTTTGATGTGCCTTATTGGAACGATGTCATGGAACTGGGCCCGGAGGCCTGGGCCGCCTTGCGCGCGCGCCTGACATCGTTGCTGACGCAGGGCAGCAGTGAAAAATCCGCTGTTGAACCCCATCTTGTCCCGGCAGCCCAGGCAGAGATGCACCTGCCCATTGTTGTCCTGGAATACACCGATTTCTATGCAGGGCGGCATCACGCAACCAATGTCGGCACAATGTTTCGGGGTGCAGAAAACGCGCTCCCTCCGAATTGGCTGCATATGCCAATCGGCTATAACGGGCGGGCCTCGACAGTTGTTGTATCAGGGACAGATATTCGGCGTCCCAACGGTCAGCTGAAAGCGCCGGATGCGGACATGCCGACGTTCGGCCCCTGCAGGCGGCTTGATATTGAACTGGAAATGGGTGCGATTGTTGGCGGTTCGACCGAAATGAGCCAACCGATTACCGTTGCCGAAGCCGACGCATTGATATTCGGCTACGTCCTGCTGAATGACTGGTCCGCGCGCGACATCCAGACTTGGGAATACCAACCGCTTGGACCGTTTCAGGGCAAGGCATTTGCCACGTCGATCAGCCCCTGGATCGTCACCCGCGAAGCCCTGGAACCTTTCCGCACATCAACGCCTGAGCGCGAGAAGGAGCTGCTGCCCTATCTCAAGGAACCGGGGCCGATGTTGTATGACATTGACCTGTCCGTCCTGATCGAACCAGAGAACGGCACCGCCGAGACCATCGCGCAGACCAACTACAAAGAGATGTATTTTTCCGCGGCTCAGCAGCTCACCCATCATGCCTCCAGCGGCTGCGCAATGAATGCCGGTGATCTGCTGGGTTCCGGCACCATTTCCGGCCCGGAAAAGAGCCAGCGGGGCAGCCTGCTCGAATTGAGCTGGGGCGGCAAGGAACCGATCACCCTGAACGATGGGAGCACGAGAAGCTTTCTTCAGGACGGCGACAAGATAACGCTCCAGGGCCATGCCAATGGCGATGGTTACCGGGTCGGTTTTGGCACATGCGCGGGCCAAATTCTGCCGGCCATCGAGTTCCCCTGACGGATTAGAACCCGCCGCGATTATCGGCCCGATCACGCACAACAGGCGGGGCCATTGCTGGAACGCGGCGCGGCACGGTATCGGGCTGATGTGAACAGAAAACCGGCGGGTGGCAGATCCGGCGGACCTAAACGGAATGGCCATGGTTCCACTGTTGCTGCACTTGCGAAAGATTCGGTTTTTGGCGGTATTGAGCAAAAAGACCTCACTTGGCTGCGGTTTCGTGTAGATTTTGGGGGGGGTTGCAACAGCTTTGACGACCTGCCCGTCAAATTCCCCGCCTCAGCAGGCATTGTGACGTTCAATCGAAATGTTTGCCAAAAAACGACATGCGTCGCTGCGCATGCGGCGCTCCTGTAGATTTGTGCCGCAAAATTCACGAAATCCCCCCGCTCTGCAATCCCCAAAGGCCCAGCCAGCCGCCCCAATCGCGCGACCAGGGCGCTCCGCAATCGCTATGGAAATCAACAAGATCGTGTGATGGGCTTGACGTGGGCGCCCCGTCTATCAGAGTATCTTTGTGCACCCATCAGGGTCACCAATGAAAAACAGATTAACTGTATCACCGGAGACCGGAACTGGTCCCGCCCCGCATAGGCCCCTTAGGCTGTTTGCGACAACAGAGAGGAAGAACATGAGTTATTTCACACGTACCGGCAAGCCATTGCCGCAGAGCATCCTGGACTCTGCCGAGGCCGCCAAGAAAGACCCGGTCAACCGCCGCGAGTTTCTGGCACTGGCAAGCGCATTTGGTGCAACCGCTGCGACCGCCTATTCGATGATCGGCATGGCGACACCTGCCAAGGCTGCCGGTCACACCGAGGGTGGCACCGTACGCATGCAGATGGAAGTGCGCGCCATGAAGGATCCGCGCACCTATGACTGGTCGCAGATTGCAAACTTCTCCCGTGGTTGGCTTGAGTATCTCGCCATCTGGGAAAACGACGGCACATTCACACCCGGCTTGCTGGAAAGCTGGGAAATCAATGATGACGCAACCGTCTACACACTGAATGTCCGCAAGGGCGTCAAGTGGAACAACGGTGACGATTTCACAGCCGAAGACGTTGCGCGCAACATCACGGGCTGGTGTGACAAGTCGCTTGAAGGCAACTCCATGGCGGGCCGTTTTGCGTCCCTGATTGATGAAGCCACCGGTCAGGCCCTTGATGGTGCCGTAGAGGTTGTGGACAGCCACACCGTCAAGCTGAACGTGCCGGTGTCCGACATCACCCTGATCCCCGGTATGGCAGATTACCCTGCGGCGATCGTGCACAGCTCGCATGACGCGGGCAAGATGATTGATAACCCGATCGGCACCGGCCCATACCTGCCTGAAAGCCTTGAAGTTGGCGTCAAGGCGGTTCTGGTCAAGAACCCGGATCACACGTGGTGGGGCACGGACGTCTATGGCGGCCCCTACATCGACCGTCTGGAATACATCGACTACGGTACTGATCCCTCCGCGTGGATCGCAGCCGCCGAAGCAGAAGAAGTGGATGCGTTCTATTCCATGGAAGGTGAATACATCGACATCATGTCCACGCTGGACGGTTGGGTCGAAAACTCCATCGCAACTGCGGCGACAATTGTCATCCGTCCGAACCAGCTGGCCGAAGTTGACGGCATGAAGCCTTATGCGGACAAGCGTGTACGCCAGGCAATTGGCATGGCCGTTGACAACTCGGTCCTGTTGGAATTGGGCTATGCGGGTCGCGGCATTGTGGCGGAAAACCACCACGTTGGCCCAATGCACCCCGAGTATGCTGAATTGCCACCGCGCAAGATTGATCCGGCAGCCGCCAAGGCCCTCATGGAAGAAGCCGGCATGGCCGACTTCGAGCATGAGCTGATGTCGATTGACGACGCATGGCGCAAGGACACCACCGATGCGGTGGCGGCCCAGCTGCGCGATGCAGGCATCAAGGTCAAGCGGACCATTCTGCCCGGTTCTACCTTCTGGAATGACTGGGCGAAGTATCCGTTCAGCTCGACCAACTGGAATGCGCGCCCGCTGGGTGTTCAGATCTGGGCACTGGCATACCGCACGGGCGAGGCGTGGAACGAGTTTGGTTGGGCAAATCCTGAGTTTGACGCCCTGCTTGCCGAAGCTCTGGCCGTTGCGGACGTTGAAAAGCGCCGCGCGCTGATGGCCAAAGGCGAAGCAATGATCCAGGAGGAAGGTGTCACAATCCAGCCTTACTGGCGTTCCCTCTACAACCACACCAAAGAGGGTCTGGTTGGCGCAGGACACCACATTGGATTTGAATACCATCCCGCACGGATGGCCTGGACTGCTTAAACCCCGGACCAGATCAACGTCAGGGGGCCGCGCCGTGCGTGGCCCCCTTTTTCTATGGCCCGGTCAGTTCGCCAATCCGGTCTGGTGGAAAGTGCACCGCCTGCGCCAGCACTTTTGGTACCTCCTCTGTCAGAGGGTAGCCATCAAGCACCTTGTGGATGCTGGAATTCATCGCCGCAACAAGGGCAGAATCCTGCATTTCATGACGCCTTACCTTGGCAAACCATGCTTCTTCCAGAATGAGATCCTCAATCAACGGATCAATCACCGCGCCGCCCCCGCCGGGGTAGCGGTAATACCCAACGCCGCCGATTTTTCCCATGCGCCCCTCCGCCACCATGCGCGGCAGGATCGGCACAGCGCGTGCCGGGTTCCGGGCCAGCACGGCATCCAGCCCCAACAAATCCTGTGCCTCGCATGGCCCCACATCGTAGCCCCAGGCCACCAGCGCCTCGTCCAGCTCCCACGGGTTGGTGTGATGAAACATCAGGTGCTCTGCGGTTTCCCAGAACCCGTTTTGCACCGCCTCAAGCAAGGAAGTTTGCGTCACTTGCCCGGCCCAAGGAAACGGCGGTTCGCAATCACCGCCAACAAATCATTCAGCGAAGAATTTGCAGGTCGGTTTGACGTATTAACCTGCGCGGATGCGCGCCCATAAAGCGGCTCGCGCGCAAGCAGCAGTTCTTTCAGATGGGCCATCGCTTGCGGGTTGCCCTCCATCGGGCGCAGATCGCCTTGCGCGCGCACCCGCTGCATATGTTCGGCGGGGCTGGTTCTGACCCAGACGGTGTGGAAACGTTCAAGGAGACGGGCAAAGGTTGTGGGTTCCGCAACGATCCCGCCCGCCACTGCCAGGATCATCCGGTCATGGGCCGCGCTGATCCGGTCCAGCGCCTCGGCTTCCATCTTGCGATAGCCACTTTCCCCATAAAACGCCATGATTTCCGGCAAGGGCATGCCTGCACCACGTTCGATGTCATCGTTCAATTCGACAAACGGAATGTTCAGCGCCTCACCAGCCAATTGGCCCAAAGTTGATTTCCCCGCACCGCGCAACCCAATCAGGCAAATGCGACCCGCGCGCAGAACGCCGGGGTTTTGCGGTGCCAGCAAGGTGCACACCTGATCCTGCACAGCACCGGGTGCCTCGCGGTAAAGCGATGCAACCCGTTGGACATCGTGGTCAACGGCGTTTTCTTCTGCCAACAGCGCCTCAATCCGCAAATCAAGCGCCTGCGCCACCCGTTGCAGCAACAGCACCGAAATATTGCCCGCGCCGGCCTCCAACTGGGCCAGATAGCGCGGCGAAACGCCAGAGCGTTCCGACAACACGCGGCGGGGCATACCGCGCAGCTTGCGGGCCTCTGCCACCCGCGCGGCCAGCCGCGCGATCAACCGCGCCCCTGCGCCATCATCCTGCTGCGGGTCGGGCATCAAGCTCATCTCAGATCACCTTCCAACCCAAATATGCCAGGCAATAGCCTCATCACTCAACCACCAGTTTCGCCTCGATCACAGTGCGCAATCTGTCAGGTACGGGCTGGCTCTTGAACTGATCGGCCACGGTAAAGACGCATGTGAACATGCCCTGAAAACACAGCACGTCGTCCTGATATCCCTTTACCTGGAATGTGATTGATTTATTCCCCAAGCGCACCGGAGAGGTTTCGCACAAGAGCGGGTGGCGCGGGGTGACGGGATGGCGAAAATCCATCTCAAGGCGAACAAAGGGGGTGCCGACATTGTGGTCCAGCTCCATCTGGAACCAGCCGTCGCCGTCAAAATGCGCCTCCCACCAGGCATTGATCGCGTCGAGGGCAAAGTAGGGCAGCCGCGCCGTATAGGCGATCTTTGCCGGATCACAATCCGCCCAGGTCACATTGACGCTATGCACAAAGAGCGCGGACATCCTCAATAGGTCTCCACGTGATAGCGGCCATCCTCGCGCATCACGTCGCGCAGGGCGGTCCACTGCTCCCCGATGCTTTCAGCAATAGAAGTCATGGCGCGCTCGACGCCTTCCTCCATCCCCCGCAAACCACAGATGTAGATGTGCAGCTTGTCGTCCCCAAGCAGGTCGGCAATTGCTTCTTCCTCGGCAACCATACGGTCCTGTACGTATTCCTTGCCCGCGTCCGGCAGGCGGCTGAACACCAGATGTTGTTTCAACAGCTTTTCCGGCACCTTCTTGAGCGGGCCAAAATACGGCAGGCTTTCGGGATTACGCGCGCCAAAGAACATTGTCATGCCCCCCGTTGCCCCGGACCGCTGGCGCTGCATGGTAAAGGCCCGCATCGGCGCCGACCCGGTGCCCGTGCAGATCAGCAACAGATGCGCATCCGGTGTGCTCGGCATCAGGAACGTCGCGCCAAACGGGCCTGTCACCTCCACCTGTGCGCCCTGTTCGAGATCACAAAGATAGTTGGAGGCAAGACCCTTGTTTTCCCGCTTCACGGTCAGCGAAATGTTGTGAAACCCCGGCCGCTCCCCGTCACGGGGGCTTGAGACGGAATAGAGCCGCGGCAGATGCGCATTGCCCTGCGCATCGGTGCCGGGCGGGATAATGCCCACGGACTGCCCTTCCAGTACCGGAAACGGCAAGGCGCCGGGATCAAGGATGATGTGGCGCACGTCATGGTCAGGATCATCCGTCAGGCGGTAGTTGCCCTGTACCGTCATCCTTGCCGGCTTGCCAAGGGTGTACATGTTCACTGTGGGCTTGGCCGCTGCCGCAGGGGCCCTGGCCCTGCCACCCGCCCCCTTGTGCGCCTCTGCCAACAGGGCCGCGATGGGGTCATCCGCCGGGTCGCTCGCCGCAACCTCAATATCTTCCTGCACGGGGAGTTCATCAAATTCGTACTGTTCATCAAGGGTATAGGGCGCCGCTACAACCCGCCATTCGTCGATGGACCCCGTAGGGCACACCGGGATGCAATCCATGCAGAAATTGCAGATGTCGGCGTTCACCACGACATTATTGTCGTCATGTTCGATCGCACCAATGGGACAGGTGTTTTCGCAGGTGTAACACCGGATGCAGATTTCCGGGTCGATCAGATGTTGTTTGACGGGCTGGGTCATTGCGGGTCTCCGGTGGGGGGCGTGGGGTAGACCCCCAACCCTACATGGGTTCGTAGGGGGGAAGTCTACCCCGCCAACGTGCTCACGCCATATGCAGCTTCACATATTCATAATCACCCGGCTTGTTATCAATCCCGACCTTGGGTGGCGCAATCCAGGACGCGTATTTGCCCGCCTCGAAACAGGGCACCATCAGCGATTGAATGAAATCCCCATCCGCCTTGGTCGGCAACCATTTGTGGGCCTGATTTTGCCAGTCCTCCACTGACATGATGTTGCCATCGGGATCGACGGCCACCGATGAAAACACGCCAATCTGGCGGTGGAACCCCTCATGAGGCAGCTTCAGTTCAAATTCGACCCCGGATTTGGCTATCAGCTTGTTCCAGCGGCCCACGCCGCCCGCTGCATCCCGCACGTAGTCATCGCGCAGGCGCATGTTGATCGCCGTGAGGGCCGGGACGTCCTGCGTGAGGATATTGCCCTCAACAATCGACGTTACCGCATAGGTATCTTCCGTCAACTTGTGGTCATCGTCGATCCGGTGTTCCATGTAGCGGCCCTTGATACCCGCGTTGAAGGCATTGGCGGCGTTGGTCGACACTTCCTGCCCAAACAGGTCAAGCGACAGGGTGTAATGCAGGTTCAGCTTTTTCTGGATTGTAGGCAGGTCGATGACGCCGAGATCGCGGATCTTGTTGATGTCAAAAGGATCGGTGATGCCCGCCTTGTTCATCGCTTCGACCGTCGCTTGAATCGTGCGCCCGACGCCGGTTTCCCCAACAAACATATGGTGCGCCTCTTCGGTCAACATGAAGCGGCAGGTGCGTGACAGCGGGTCAAAGCCCGATTGTGCGAGCGATTCCAGCTGCATCTTGCCGTCCCGGTCGGTGAAGTAGGTGAACATGAAGAACGACAGCCAGTCCGGTGTCTCTTCGTTGAACGCGCCCAACATGCGCGGCGCGTCTTCGTCCCCGGACGAGCGGACCAGCATATCATTGGCTTCCTCACGCCCATCGCGGCCAAAGTATTTTTGCAGCAAATACACCATCGCCCAGAGGTGACGCCCCTCTTCGACGTTCACCTGAAACAGGTTGCGCATGTCATACAGGGACGGTGCGGTCAGACCCAGAAACCGCTGTTGTTCGACTGACCCCGGTTCGGTGTCCCCCTGGATCACGATCAACCGCTTGAGCATGTTGCGATATTCGCCCGGCACTTCCTGCCAGGCAGGTTCGCCCAGATGCTCACCCATGGCGATCTTGCGATCCTCGACTGCGGGGGCCAGCAGAACACCCCAACGGTATTCGGGCATTTTCACATAATCGAATTTGGCCCAGCCTTTTGGGTCCACGCTGACGGCTGTGCGCAGATAGACCATGCTTTCCTGAAAATTCTGGGGGATCAGATCGTTCCACCAATTGATATAGCCGGGATGCCATTTTTCCAGCGCTTTCAACACCTTCTTGTCCTGAGACAATCCCACATTGTTCGGGATTTGGGTGTCGTAACTTACATTTATCAGGTCGAGCATTGGTTTCCTCCAGACCGGTGTGTGCGAGTACACACACCCTAGGTAGGGTGCGGACCCGCACCCCGGTTCAATTTTATACACGTTCCATGTTGTATTTTGCCCGCACGCCGCTGCCGTAGCGTTGCAGCGCGCCATCCTCGCCCACCGCATTGGGGCGCTGGAATATCCAGTTCTGCCATGCGGTCAGCCGCCCAAAGATGCGGGTTTCCATCGTTTCCGGCCCGGCAAAGCGCAGGTTGGCTTCCATACCTGTCATCGCATCGGGGCTGAAACTGGCGCGCTCTTCGATGAACAGGCGCACCTCGTCTTCCCAATCAATGTCATCATAAGCGTAGGTAACCAGGCCCAGTTCCTCAGCGTCCTCCGCCTCCAGCGGTTCGCCAATCGAGCTTTTGAGTTTCTCCACCTGCTCTGGGGTGCCCAGAAACCGGGTTTGCAGCCGGGTCAGGTCATTGCCCATCGGGTAACAGCCAAAGTTGCCAGCGGTCAGCGTCACCGCCGCCAGCGCGCGGTTGTCGCCGTCAAAGTCTTCGAGCATCATGTAACTGCGGTCCGCCGCCCAAAGCAGCTCGGCCAGCGGTCCGGCAAAACATGATCCATGCTCCACGATCGCAACCAGACTGCGCGAGGTCATATCGACCCGTTTCAACACACGTTTCCAATAGTGCAGCACCTCGTTGGCCAACCAATGATCCCGGTTGGCCAACAACAGCGCCTCGTGGGCGACGACCTGTTCGGGATCACCTTGCGTCTGAAACTGGATCAAGCCCAGTTCCTTTTCGTTGTTGCGCAGGTGCAGGATCGCATCATCCAGTTCACGCGCAGAGCGAAGAATCCAGTTTTCCGCGCCTTCCGCAACAAAGGCGTTCATGTCCGCATGCGCCTCCTCAGATGGTCCCTTGATGGTGATCGTGGCATTGCCCGCCGCCCTGTTCATGCACACCTCGACACTCGAATAGGTCACCGCATCTTCGGTGAAACTGCGCGTCAGGGGGGGCAGTGTGATGCCCTCGCCTACATCCGCCTTGCCCGAGGCCGCAGCCAGTTCGCGGGCACGCTCGGCCACCCTTTCATCAAAGCTGGAGTTTGGAAAAACCTCATCGACCAGCCGCCACTTCACCGCGCGCTTGCCTTTCACGCCTTCCTCGATCGAACAGAACACATCCGCCAGATCCCGGCGCACCTTGCGTTTGTCAGTGACGCGGGTCAGACCGCCGGTTCCCGGCAGAACCGCCAGCAATGGCACCTCCGGCAGGGCCACCGATGAGGTGCTGTCGTCGGTCAGCATGATATGGTTGCATGCCAGCGCCAATTCGTACCCGCCCCCCGCACAGGCCCCTTTGACCGCGCAGATGTAATTCTGCCCGCTGTCGGCCAGCGCCGCCTCATAGGTGTTGCGGGTTTCATTGGTGAACTTGCAGAAATTAACCTTGTGACTATGCGCGGCGCCACCCAGCATGCGAATGTTGGCCCCGGCACAAAATACCTTGTCCTTGGCCGACTGCATGACGACAACCTTGACCTGAGGGTGTTCAAACCGCATCCGCTGGACCACATCGGCCAATTCGATGTCCACGCCCAGATCATAGCTGTTCAGCTTCAACTCGTAGCCGTCAAACAACCCACCCTTTTCATCGACATCCATGAACAGCCGCGCAACCGGGCCATCATAATCCACGCGCCAATGTCGATACCGGGATGGGTCCGTCTGAAAATCAATCTTCTGCACGGTCCAACGGCCCCTCATATTTGCTCAACATCTGAACTATAATTCATAAATCAGAGCAAACTGCAAAGAGGTACCAACAATTTCCGCCATCACTTGCGTTATAATGCACCTTTCCCCATGCCGGTCTGTCTTTGGGTCTGGCGAACAGCCGCCTCAAGCGCTGCCACCCGAAGGCCGAGAACCGGACGGTCGGACGGACACCGATCCAGATGGCTGTAGACCATACCGCAAAGACGCGCCGCAGCCTTGGGGCGATCCATCAACAATTTCAGTCGCGCATTGGCCAGTTGGATCACCGCCTGCACCATGTCACGTTCTGCGGATTGTTCAGGTGTCTGCATCCAGATCACTTCGAGCACTTCATGACATTCCCAGAAAAACCCCGCCTCAAGATAGGCCAACCCTGCGATCCAAGCCTGCGTATGGTGCAACTGATCTGGCCGCAGTTCGGGCGTCACACTCTGTTTGATGACATCAAAAAGCCTGTCCGGATGGCGCTCGGTTTTACCCGGAATATAGACATGGGGCGGCATATCAAAGCCGTCGGGGCGTTTGGGGAGTATCTTCATGGGGACGCGGCAGCGCTACTTCTTGAAATGGCCCGGCTTGCAGAATGATCCAAAGGCAGGCGGAGGGTTTCGGATAATCTACCACAAATTCAGGCCATTTTGCGACCAAAGGTTCAGGGCAAGGCCCGATTGCGGCCTTCTCAGGAAATTTCAACTTTGGCGTGTTCAAGCCGGAAAAGCCGTGCACAGAATCGGGCGATTGCCGCGTCCGTTTCCGTCGGTTTTTCAAGCTGCGGGGCATGACCGCATTCGCACAGGATCAGCTTTTCAAATGGCGCATAGATACGGTCTTCTATTTCGGTAATCTGCGCAAGGGTTCCATAGGGGTCGTCGGTGCCTTGAATGGCCAGAACGGGAATACGCCAATGGTCAATCACATCCGACACATCCCAATCGGCAAAGCCGGGGCTGATCCAGGCATCGTGCCAGCCACAAAAAGCAGCATCAACGTCGTCGTGATACTTTGCCAGCCTGCGCCTGAGATCACCCTGCGCGAATGCCTGCCCGGCGGCGGCGATGGCTCTCAACCCGGCTGGCTCGGCAAAGAAATGCGGCGCAATCAGGATCAAACCGCACACCCGCAGATCACTGACCGATCCGGCGTAAATCGCCGCTATCGTCGCCCCGTCAGAATGCCCCAGAAGAACCGCCTTCCCGATCCCAAAGGCATTCAGAACCGTGCCCAGAACGGACTCTGCTTCGAGGGTCTGATAATTCAACGGACGCGGGAGGGTGACGGTGTCGGACCGACCATACCCGGCCCGTGAATAGGCCAAAACCCCGCACCCTGTGGCGGAAACAAGGCGTTCGGGAAGGTTTTTCCACTGCGCAACCGATCCCAACCCTTCGTGAAGCAACACCAGAGTTGGCGCAGATTCGGGGGGCGGGCCCCATGTGCAGCACTCAAGCGACGTACCATCAACCGTCAGCCGTGCGCCGCTTCCTTCGGCCCAGTCACGTATCGCGGTCATCGCTGCGGAGCTTGAAACGTTGTATCTTGCCCGTTGCGGTCTTGGGCAAATCCTCCACCACTTCGATCCACCGGGGGTATTTCCATTTGCCCGCTTTCGCTTTGACATGTTCCTTCAACTCGGCCTCTAACATGTCACTGCTTTCACCCGATTGCAGGACAACATATGCCTTGGGCTTCTCCAGACCATCCTCATCCTGCTTGGCGACCACGGCCGCCTCCAACACCGCCTGATGACTGACAAGCGCTCCTTCGACCTCAAAGGGGGACAACCAGATGCCGGAGACCTTGAACATGTCGTCGGTGCGCCCACAATAGATCAACCGGCCATCCTCACTGCGTTCGTATTTGTCTCCGGTCCGGGTCCAGACACCTTCGAAAGTGGCACGTGATTTTTCGCGTTGGTTCCAATAGCAACTTGCGGCTGATGCGCCGTTTACGAGCAATTCGCCGATTTCCCCCACTGCGACCTCCTCGCCCGCTTCGTCAACCAGCCGCAATTCATACCCCGGAACTGCCACACCGGAGGTGCCATAGACCACATCGCCCGGTGCATTGCTCAGAAAGATGTGCAGCATTTCGGTTGACCCGACACCATCCAGAACAGGCACGCCAATATGCTTTTCCCACCGCTCACCAACATCCGCCGGCAACGCTTCTCCTGCTGAAATGCTAAGACGCAGCGGCGCATCCGGCACCCCGGTTCGGTCCATTTCCGCCACCATTGCAGCATAGAGTGTGGGCACGCCGCAAAAGATCGTAGGTTTGTGCGCCGTAATCGTTTCAATCATCCCCTGAGGGGTCGGGCGGCCGGTGAACAGGATCGTCTTTGCCCCGACCGATAGCGGAAAGGTCATCGCATTTCCCAATCCATACGCAAAAAAGAACTTGGCTGCGGACAGCACGACGTCGTCCCCGGTGATCCCCAGAATCCCGGCACCATAGGTATCGGCGGTGGCCTGCAAGGCCGAATGGACATGGGCGACCCCCTTTGGCCGCCCTGTCGAACCTGAGGAATACAGCCAGAATGCCACCTCATCGGGGCTGACGGCCATCGTTGGCAGGACGTCTGCATCCTGCACAAACGTATCGTACCGTATGGTGCCTTCCGGTGCGTCGCCGATCACCACCACATGACGCAGATAGGGATTGTCCCCGAGAGCGGGCGCCACGACCTCCCATAACGGGGCCGATACAAACAGAATGGCGGCCCTGCTGTCGCGCAGGATTGCATCATAGACAGGCGTGGCCAACAGGGTATTCAGCGGGACCGGGATCACCCCGGCCTTCAGTGCGCCCCAGAACAGCTGTGGAAACTCGATCTGATCGAGCACCAGTAGTGCTGCGCGTTCTTCGGGTCGGATGCCCGCGCGTGCCAAGGCCCCCGCCACCTGTCCGGCCCCTTGGGCCATTTCGGCATAGCTTAGCGTGCGGCCACTTTCAGCTTCCTGATAGGCGCAGGCATCTCCGCGGCCTTCTTCGATATGGCGATCAACAAAAAAGGTGGCGGCGTTGGCAGTAACGGACAGCATGTCGGATCCTCTGTTTCGGAATGATAATGCATCGGGCGGTCAGTTGCGCAAGCCACCCTGACCACCGCTGCATTTTAGTGCGTAAAACGCAGCGGTTCATCAGAGGTTTCATCAAAGAGCCTGTCAACCATATCTGCCCTCAGAGCGAGAAATTTCGGAAAGTTGATGTTGCCCTTGGCGGTTGCCTCTCCGTCTGCCATCGACGCAGGTGCAGACAGGACCATCGCGCGGGCCACACAAGTGGCGCTGCCCGTGGCGGCCGCCGCCAAAAGTGCCAATCGGGCGCGCAGGACATCTTCGAGCGCTGCGCAACGCAGAATGCCACCGGTTTCGGAAACCTGCCATCCCTGCGCGGCAATGGCACCGCGATTGGGCAAGATCAGAGCGCCTATCCTGTCGCGCCCTGCGCCCGTGATGACAACATCTTGGGCAAATGGCGCCAGCGCCGCCAGCACGTCCAAGCGCAGGTTGGCCGCCCGCACCCAGATACCCGTCGCCAGCTTGAAATCTTCGGACAGGCGCCCGTCAAATTTCAGCCCCTTGTCACAATCTTCCGGGTCCGAAAACCGCATTGCATCGTCCGTCAGAAAGAACCCGTCATCGTCAAAGGCTGTTCGGGTTTTGTCGGGATTGTTCAAATAGCCTTCGAACACGTTGTCACCGCGCACCCGCACGTCAAATCGACCGTCCTCTACCGGCACCAGTTTGACCTCGATCCCCGGCATGGGCACACCGACCAGTCCCGCCCCTTGAGCCGGCTCATGGGAAATCAAGGCGCCCGGCGCGGTCTCGGTCAGACCCCAGGACGTGGTGATTAACGGCTGGGGCCTTCCGGCTTCCTGCGCCAGCCGTTCCAGCGCGGACCAGGTCTCTTGCGGCAAGGATGCCCCGGCATAAAAGATCATGTCGAGATCCGCAAAGTACGTTTCGCGCAAGTCCCCGTCTTTCTCCAGGGCGCTGACCAGCTGAGAAAAGCCGATCGGGACGTTGAAGCTGATTGTGGCGGAGTGCAGCTTGAGGTTTTCAAGGGTTCGCTCGAACAGGCCGGGGGCCGGCTTGCCGTCGTCGATATAGAGGCTGCCGCCGTTGGCCAGAACAAGGTTGAAATTGTAAGACCCGCCAAAGACATGGTTCCACGGCAACCAATCCACAAGTACCGGGGGACGGGCAGATACCAGTGGCAAACAGGCGGCGATCTGTGCCTGATTGGTGGTCATCATGCGCTGCGTCGTCAGCACGCCTTTGGGTTCCGACGTTGACCCCGACGTCAGGAGTATCTTGGCCAATGTGTCGTGACCCACGGCGGCCGCAGCAGCGGAAATATCCGTCCCCGAGGGTGTCAGCAGATCCGAAAACGCGGTGACCCGGTCTGATCCAGGTCGGGAGGACACGACCTCGAGCCCATCAAGACCATCAAGCGCCAGGGCCTGCGCATATTGCGCCGCATCGGCGGTATAGATCATGCCCGGTTTCGTCAGCCCTACCGCATGAGCCAACCGGCCATGTGCCGCCGGGATGAGTGAATATTGTTCGGCAAGCGGAACCGTCGGGATACCCACATATTGCGCCGCCAGACACAGCAACCCGTGATCGACGCCATTGCCGGACAGGATCAGGATTGGCCGGTCCGGGCCCAGATCACGGCCCAGAAGATGGCTTGCGATTGCACGAACCTGCTCCAAAGCTGCGCCGTAGGTGACTTCGCGCCAGCCATCGCCATCGCGTTCCGCCAGAAAGACCGCATCCGGCGTCAAAACGCCCCAATGATCCAACCACGCCCCGGTACAGCGCGCCACCGGGCCAAGAACGTGGGCCGAGCGCAATAGGACAGTGCCATCCGCGCGGTCCTCTCGCATGACATGATGAGGCTTGAGAGACAGATGACGGGTCATTTCGGAGGTGTCTCCTTGCGGCGGCCGATCCTTTAGCCAGGAAGTAAAAACAGGGTGATGGCAGGAAACGCCACCAGAAGTATCACGCGTAGAATATCAGAGCCGACGAAATACATGACCGCACGATAGGTCTGGGTCATCGGGGTTTCACGATCCATCGAATTGATGATAAACAGGTTCATTCCGACGGGCGGCGTGATCAATCCCACCTCAACCACGATTAGCACCAGAATGCCAAACCAGATGGCCAGATGCTCCGGGCTCATCCCAAAATCCATCGCTGTAATGACCGGGAAAAAAATCGGCACCGTCAGCAGGATCATCGACAGGCTGTCCATCAAGCACCCGAAAACCAGGTAGAAGGCCAGGATCACCAAAAGCACAAACAGCGGACTGAACCCTTGCGTCACGACCCAGTCGGCCATGAACTGCGGCACCCCCGAAAGGGCCAGGAACCCGTTGTAGAATCCGGCCCCCAACACAATGAAAAAGATCATCGCGGTTGTGCGCGCCGTGCCCAGAAGGCTCTGGCCCAACACCTGCCAATTGAGGCTTCCTGACAGCAATGCGGCCAGCCCGGTACCAGCCGCGCCGATGGCGGAGCCTTCAGTGGGAGTGAACCAGCCTGCATAGATGCCGCCAACCACAACGACAAAAATCAACAGCACAGGCCAGCATTCAGCCAGGGCGCGAAACCGCTCTGCCATCGGCACCGCCTGTCGGGTGCCTGCCGCATCAGGGTGCAGGCGCACATAGATCGAGATCGTCAACATATAGCCCAGCGCCGCAATGATCCCGGGGACAAAGGCCGCAAGAAACAGCTTGGCGATGTTCTGTTCGGTCAGGATCGCATAGATCACCAGGATCACCGACGGCGGGATCAGGATGCCCAGTGTCCCACCGGCGGCAAGGGTCGCGGTCGAAAACCCGCCCGAATACCCGTAGCGTTTCAACTCCGGCAGCGCGACCTTGGACATTGTTGCAGCCGTGGCCAGCGAGGAGCCGCAGATCGCGCCAAACCCGGCGCAGGCTCCGACGGCGGCCATTGCAACGCCCCCCCTTCGGTGACCCAGAAAGCTCTCGGCGGCCTTGAACAGGGCCTGCGACATCCCCGAAAGCGTCGCAAATTGCCCCATCAGAAGGAACAGCGGGATGATCGTCAGAGAGTAACTTGAAAAGGTGGTGTAGGTCTCGGATCGCATCTTGGCCAGAAGCGGCGTGGGGTTGCCCCCCATTGCGAAAAACCAACCGCCAAAACCGCACAGCAACATGGCAAGCCCGATAGGTGCGCGCAGGAACACCATCAACAACAACACAGGGAATGACCAGAATCCCAGCTCAAGATTGCTCATTTCAATGCTCCGCGTGCTCAGAAGGCAGAATGTTACGGTCCTGCATGGCCTCACCTATCCGCATCAAAGCGCAATAGACCGCCGTGATGCAGGCCACAACACCCGCAGAAAAACTTGCCGCATATGCCCACCAGACCGGAAATTGCAGAAACAGGGTGGTTTGCCCGTTGCGGATATACCGCTCCATTCCGCCAAACAACTGATTGACGATCAGGATAAGGACGGCGGCCAGAACCACCTCCCAGAATGCGGCAATCCAGCGGTTACTGCGCCGCGACAGAAACGAGGTGAACACGTCCACGGTCGCATGCGCACCATAAAGCTGGCAGATCGGCAGGAAGGAGAAAATCGCAAAAGCCACACCGGCCTCCAACAGTTCATAACTGCCGTTGATTTCACCCACGCCCAGATCCAGCACCCATTGCGACAGGCCGGTCAGGGACTGATCGAAGAAATCGCGGTGGAAAAACTTGTTCAGCGATCGACCAACAATTGACAGCGTGGTCAAGGCAATCAAAAGGATCAGAACGGCCCCGCCCACCAATGCAGTAAGGCGCGCAAGGGACTGGATTAGCCGGTGCATTCAGGTCTCGCTGCGTTATTGAAACAAAAGAGACCTGCGGCAGACGATGCTGCCGCAGGTCAAGCGTCAGTCAGGACAATCAGCCGTCGTATGCGTCCATCAAGGCGCGGGCCTCGTCGATCAATGCCTGACCGTCGATACCTTTGCTGTTCATGTCGGCGATCCACTCTTCATAGATCGGCTGTGCGGCGTCACGCCACGCGTTCAGGTCGTCACCCCCAACGGTCACGATGTTGTTGCCGCGATCAACGGCCGCCTGACGTGCAGGGCCATCGCTGTCTGATTGTGTGCCGCCCGCAAAGATCGAGAATTCCAGACCGGAATTGTCGTCGATCACCTTCTTCAGATCATCAGGCAGCCCCTCATAACGGTCCTTGTTCATCGCCAGAACAAAGGTCAGCACATAAAGCGCGTTGCCTTCAAACTCGGTGTGGTTGTTAACCAGTTCCGGCACTTTCAGTGCTGCGGTGACTTCCCACGGGATGGTCGTACCGTCGATGACCCCTTTGGAAAGACCCTCTGGCACCGCTGGCACCGGCATGCCGACAGGTGTGGACCCCATTTTTTCCAGCAGCGAATTCACCAGCCGCGAGCCGCCGCGAATTTTCAGACCTTCCATGTCGCCTGGCGTCTTCACCTCTTTGTTGACATGAATCATGCCGGGGCCGTGTACCCATGTGCCCAGGATATGCACGTCCTTGAACTCGGTGTCTTTCATGTATTTTTCGAACATCTGCCAATAGGCAGAAGACGCCGCACGGGCGTTTGTCATCATGAAGGGCAATTCGAAAACTTCGGTCGAAGGATAGCGGCCCGGAGTGTAGCCGACCACGGTCCAGACGATGTCCGCGACCCCTTCAATCGCCTGGTCCATCAACTCCGGCGGGCGACCACCCAGTTGCATGGACGGATAGCGTTCGATCTTGATGCGGCCGCCGCTGGCCTCTTCGACGTTGTCGGCCCAGACGTCCAGAACCAGCTTGGGCACATTGGCCTGTGGCGGCAGGAACTGGTGCATGCGCAATGTCACCTCCTGTGCCATCGCGGTTGTCGCCATAAGTCCGGCAACGGCGGCCCCAGCCAGCCCCATGAATGCTCTGCGTAAAATCATAGTGATCTCTCCCTAGAAGTTTGTCAGTTTAGCCGCCCGTTTTCCGTGCGGTCATTGAAGATGGAGACGCCGGCGGGCGGACCCGCAAACATCTTGTGCACTTATCAATACCGCTGAGCGCCCCAACCGCAACCCTTGCTATGCAAGTCCGGGCGACGAAAACGGTTGCAAAACAGGGCAATCCATTCGGCAAAAGCGCAAAAAGTGCGCTCAGATAAGAGATTGCGTTGCGACACTTGGGCGCAATTCATGGCAATAAAAGAGAAGGTTTTTGGTGGCGTTACCTGGATTTGAACCAGGGACCTAACGATTATGAGTCGTTCGCTCTAACCAACTGAGCTATAACGCCGTCGGCGCGTGAATTAGGCCAGCGCCGGGGTGCCGTCAAGCCCTAACTGCCGCTGCCGCTGCATCTGACAATCGTGCTCCTACCCCAATTTGCGCTTACCTCATGCAATTGCCCTGACCCCGCCCCAATCTGGCCTGAATGAATCGCGATATTCAAACACTGACCGAATTCATGCGGAGCACGCGATGCCGTTCCATTCTGACCACACAAACCAGCGCACTCCGTCTGGTACGGGCGCACGACGCGCGCACACGCAGCGTGCCGCAGCTCAAAGCCGGTCATTTTGGGGAGCCGTCAACAGTTATTCCCCTTGGTTCAGCCCCCTGAAATCAAGTGAGGTGACGGTACATGCGTAGACCCAATTCTCAGAGAAGCGATGTGCACAGATCAATGGCCCTGAAGCTGACAATATTCACGGCGACAGAGATCACAACGGCCAGCAGATGGGCCGCAATCCGGGCCGATGCCGCCGCCAACACGCAAACCGGCGCCGTCGATAATTGTGTGGAACTTGATCTGGCCCGCCGCAGCAGGCTGCGCGCCCATCCAGACAGCGGGCTGAGCCTCGATACGGAACCGCTGCGCATGCCGATACCTGCAAACGATAACATCACCCTGTCTTACATGCCAAAAAAGTAAAACCCCGAGTCCGGACAGTGCCAGCCCGCCCTGACCGGGCCTACGACATCAATGCGCCGGAGCGGAAACCGCATCGAGCAGACTGCGGCCGCCATCAATGACCATGACCTCTCCTGTCATGAATCCTGAACTTTCGGCCGCCAGAAACTGTACCGCGTCGCATAATTCATTGGGTGCCGCGATACGGCCCAAGGGTGTGTGTTCTCGGATGTCATCGCGCCATTCCCTGTTGTCCGCGACGGTTGCCCGCAGTGAACCGCTCATGACCGACCCGAAAGAAATGGCATTCACCCTGATCCGGTGCGGAGCCAGCACCAATGCCATCGAACGCGTCATCTGCTGCACGGCGGCGGCGGCAATCGCATACCCCATCAAATCCGGCTGAATCTGGCGCGCAGCAATTGAGCTGAGGTTGATGATCGACCCAACCTGGCCCTCTTCCTGCCCCTCAGCCTGTTTCATCATCCGTTTGGCAACATATTGGGTCAGATGAAGGGCCGTCATCAGGTTTTGATCCAGCAGCGCGCTGACAGAGGTATCCTCCACATCCATCGCATTGGTAATTTGAAGGTGCCGGGCGGCGTTTACCAGAATGTCGACCTGATCAAAGGCGTCAATGGTTGCCGACACAAGGTTGGCAATGGTCAGACGCTGACGCAAGTCGCCGGTAAAAATGCGGATGTTGCCATCCTCGGGCGCATCGCCCAGTTCCTCAACCAGCTTCTTTTCGTCGGCATCGGCGCACATCACATTTGCGCCCTTGTCCGCCAGATGACGTGCAATTGACAACCCAATGCCATTTGCGGCGCCTGTGACGATTGCCGTTTTGCCCGAGATTGAAAAAGACATCGGATCAGGTTCCTAGATCAGGTTGCGGTCAACGGGCACGCCGTTTGGCTGTCGGGCGCGCCGCATGAAAGAGTTTGAAGCGCGCGTCTCCGCCGATCTCTTCCACAAAGGCAAAACGCTTTTTCAATTCGGCTTCATAAGGCAAATGGCGATTCGCCACCATCCAAAGCTCGCCGTGCGGGCCCAACACCCGTGCAGCGGCCGCAACAAATGCCTGACCAATCTGGGGTTCTGCCGCACGCCCTTGATGAAAAGGCGGGTTCATCACGACAACATCCATCCGGCGCGGCGGCTGCCATGTTGTTGCGTCTTCCCAGTGGAAATGTGCGCGCGGGTCCGTCACATTCCGACGCGCACATTCCAACGCCATATGCCCGGCCTCTACCAGATGGACGCCCGACACGGTTTCCCGCGTCAGCAAATGTGCGGATAGAAATCCCCATCCCGCGCCCAGGTCCGCGACCTCACCCTTGATCTTGTCGGGCAGTGAATCGGCAAGCAGCGCCGAGGCCAGATCAATGCCGTCAGCCGAAAAAACACCTGGGGCGGTCCAGAATCCGCCGTCTGTCCGGGTTGGCGCTTCGGCCCAATCGACAAATTCATCCGCTGCCGGCGCCGTGATCCAGAACATCTTGCCATGCGCTTTTGAGATCGGCGGCGGAACCGAGACCCGGCCTTTCATGTGCTTGAAGATTGAATCGACGCCATCGGTTTTCTGACCGTCAACCACCACCACCCCGTCGGTAAGCTGGCAGGCCTGCGCAACCATTGCCCGCGCTTCGGCCTTTGCACGGGGCAGGCAAACGAACGCGGCTGCATACCTGTCCTGAGCGGCGTGGGTCACGTCGTACCCCCTCTCGGACCAGGCATCATAGCTGGGCTTGAAATTCTGAATGATCTGGCATCGGTCATTTGGCAGGCCATTCAGGTCCGCCCCAACCGGTGGGTGAAAAACGGCTATCCGACCCTCGGACGGCAGGTCCAGCCCACCGCCATCCAATGCTACCTGCAAGCGCGCATCAATCACGCACTATTCTTCTTTTTCCATGGTGCATTGCAGCGGATGCTGGTGCCGACGGGCAAAATCCATGACCTGCGCCACCTTCGTCTCGGCAATCTCGTGGCTGAATACGCCAACCACCGCGAGACCTTTCTTGTGTACGGTCAACATGATCTCGAACGCCTGTGCATGGTTCAGCCCGAAAAACCGTTCCAGGACGTGCACGACAAATTCCATTGGGGTGAAATCGTCATTGAGCAGCAACACCTTGTACAACGGCGGGCGCTTTGTCTTGGGCTTTGTCTTGGTGAGCAGGTCAATCTGACCATCGTCGTCTGGCCCGTCGGACATCATGATTTGGTCGAGGTGCATTGCTGCTCCTGCTAAAGAGGTAAACATGGGTGAGTCTTGAGGGCGTTATATAACCTCAATCGGGTTCTAGAAAAGAGGGTGGCGCAAAATGATCCAACCACTGACCACTATCGGCTTTGATGCTGATGACACGCTTTGGCAAAACGAACGCTTTTTCGCCCTGACGCAGGATCATTTTGCGGCCCTGCTGCACGACCATACCAGCAAGGATCACCTGATGGATCGGTTGCTGGAGGCCGAGCGTCGAAACATCCCGCATTATGGATTTGGGATCAAGGGGTTCACCCTGTCGATGATCGAAACGGCCATAGAAGTGACCGACGGTTGTGTCCCGGCGCGGGTGATCGAAGAAATACTGGATGCGGGGCGGGATATGCTCTCTCATCCGATTGAGATCCTTCCCCACGTCGAAACAACGCTGGAAACACTGAAAGCCGATCACAAACTGGTCCTGATAACCAAGGGCGATTTGCTGGACCAGACCAGAAAGCTGGAGCAATCGGGCCTTCGGGATCATTTCGACGCGGTCGAGATCGTGTCTCACAAGACCCAGGCCGAGTATTCCGATATCTTCGCCCGTCACGGCACCGGTGCCGATCAGGGGCTGATGGTGGGGAACTCAATGTCATCGGATGTCCTGCCGATGATCCAGGCAGGCGGGTGGGGTGTTTTTGTTCCGCACCCGTTAAATTGGTCAATGGAACATGCCGAGCCACCGGAGGCGCACCCGCGCTATTGCCAGCTTGGCGATTTGTCGGAATTGCCTGCCATTGTGGGTGACATTCGGACATGATCTCGACTCAAATCGCCGTCTGAATTGTGGCTTTTGCGTCCAGTTTCCGCCCCATTCTTGCCACATTCGCTCCCATGGTAGGGGCGCGCCGGACATACGCTAGATGTGGACAGGCCCCTGCGGCGAATTTGACTAAATGCAAGGGCGCAAAGGGTTTATTGAAACTTGCTTCCATGTTACGCTTCTGGAAACAAAAGTTGAGCCAGCCAGAAACATAATCCGGCGGCCAGAGGCAGAAAAGGCAGGACAACATGAAGGCGCGGCGCGTTCAGCCGGCCCGTTTCGGGCTATTTCTATTGGCAGCATTGTGGCTTCTGGTTTTGCTCCCCTTGAGCGCCGCAGCGGCACCTTATGCCGCATTTGTCATGGATGCCCGAACCGGCAAGGTGCTGTACTCGCGCAATGCCGATACCCGGCTGCATCCTGCGTCCCTGACCAAGATGATGACCCTCTACATCGCTTTTGAAGCGATACGGCGGGGGGAAATCACGCTCGACACCAAAGTCACCATATCCAAGAAAGCCGCCGCAGAATCGCCCAGTAAACTGGGCCTGCGCCCCGGCCAAAAGATTGCACTGCGCTATCTGATACGCGCAGCAGCGGTAAAATCCGCCAATGACGCCGCCACGGCCATAGGCGAGGCCATATCAGGTTCCGAGGCCCGTTTTGCCCGGCGCATGAACCGAACCGCCAAGGCCCTTGGCATGACTCGGACCACCTTCAAGAACATGCATGGGCTGACCGAGGCCGGCCATCTTTCAACAGCCCGCGACATGTCAACCATGGGTCGGCACCTGCTCTATGACTTTCCGCAGTACTACAATCTGTTTTCGCGGGTTTCTGCAGATGCTGGCGTGCAAAAGGTGGCTCATACAAACCGCCGGTTCCTGAAATCCTACAAAGGCGCAGACGGCATCAAGACCGGGTACACCCGTGCCGCAGGCTTCAATCTGACCGCGTCTGCCGAACGGGGCAGCGAGCGCATCATCGTCACCGTATTCGGCGGCAAATCAACAACGTCGCGGAATGCCGAAGTTGCCAGGCTGATGGATCTCGGCTTTCGCCGTGCACCCTCACGCGCGCCGCTGCGCAGACCCAAGAAGCCCGTTTATGCAGAGATCGATCCGGCGCCCAAGACAAGTGCAGGGGCCACGGCAGGTGGGGCTGGCAAGACGATCCGGCTGGTTGTCGCTGTAAAAAAATCCAAACGACCCAGGCTGCGTCCGGACACCCAGGCACCTGTGCTGGTGGCACAGGCAACCGATCCCGTCGTCACAAATGCGGACGTAACCGCGGCGTTGAAGGAAGCGGTAAAAACCCCGGAACCCGAGGCAACCATGACGCTGGCGGCAGCCACGGTATCTGCCCGGCCCGCCCTGCGCCCGAAATCGCTTGCGACGACATCGGTGAAACGGAAAGTCGAACAGGAGATCGTGACACGTTTGTCGACCTCAGGCGGACGGCAATGGGGTGTCAATGTGGGCCGCTATCCAAGTCGGTTCGCGGCGGAAAAAGTGCTTCTAAAGACCGCGCTGGCCGAGATGGCGACACTTGACGGCACCCTGCGAAAAGTTGTGCGCAGGCCACAGGGGTTTGACGCGAACTTTTTGGGGATGACCCGTGAAAACGCTGACCTGGCATGTCGCAGGCTGGTGGCGCGCAACATCAGTTGTTTCATGGTTGGTCCCGGCTGACGACACTCGATGCCATGGCTCAGGGCACTTGTTGCCTAAAGCCACAGGTGTCGACGGGTTACATGATAACCTGTATATCAGCCGTTCGGGACATGCTTTGGCACCGGCGTTCATCACTCCTGACGTTGACGGCGCAGCCACGTCACAAATGCCTTGAGAGCCGGGCGCATGACGCCGGAGCGGGTCACGATGTGGTAGCCCTTGTCATCGGAATCTTCCACATGAAGAACCCGCAACCGCCCGGCGGCGATGTCCCTTTCCACAAACGCTCGAACCGTCACCGCGATGCCCTGTCCGTCACGGGCACCGTCCAGCAACAGGTTTCCGGGAACTTGCATCAGCCCCCCTTTGGCCGGTCGCAACACGCCATGCTGAGCCAGCCAATTTGTGCTTTCGGTGGTGCCAAACTCCTCCAGCCACGGGAAGTCAGCCAGCGCATCCTTGCCAAGTTTCGGTGCCTTGCCCACAAGGGCCGGCGCGCCAACCACGACCATGGGGGAACGCAGCAACATCCGGCTTTCCAATCCGGCCCATGGTGCCTTGCCATACCGGATCGCCAGATCAACCCCGTCACTCGCTAGGGCAACCAACTCGGGCGAGGGGTCAATCATCAGATCAATTTCTGGATGGGCCTTCCGAAATGCGGGCAGTCGCGGCATCAACCAGGAAGCCGCAAAGGTTGGCGTTGCAGAGATATGCAAGGGGCGGTCATCGCTTGCACCAGTGATGTCTTCGGCAACTTCGATCATGCTGGCAAAACTGGCTTCCAATATCCGCGCCAGCGTCCGCCCCGCATCGGTCAACCGCAAACTGCGCCCTGACCGGTCAAGCAAGGCCACATTCATCTCTGATTCCAGTGCGCGTAACTGTTGACTGATCGCCGCATGGCTGACGCCCAAAGCATCCCCGGCCCCGACAACATTGCCGGTATGCGAAAAAGCGGCAAAGGCGCGCAGCGCCGAAAGGGAAGGCAGGTTTCGCCATCTCATACTAAACCCTAGCTTACATAACTGGAATTTCAATGACTCGCATAATCTCCTGATTTGTCAATATTGAAGTCACACGAGAGCACAAGAGGAGAAGAGAACATGTTAAATATCTATGCACAAACCTTCATGACGGCCACTCGGACGCCCTGCGTTCGGTTGCGCGACTTGCCTGCGTCATCCCCAAAGGCCCGCCGCCGGTGGATTTTTGGCTCCAGGACACGCTGCGTCGATCCGGGTACGTTGTAAAATGGCGCATGACGGCATGACCATGTACGGGCCAAGTGGCGGCACAACCGAGGCGCCGCTTGCACCCTTGCCAGCGGCGAACACGCTGGAGCAAATGGTCGCTCCGACAGGGGCGTCCGGCACCACGCCCCTTCCCGGAAATGGGCGCGGCGTGGCGATGCTGAAATGGGCCGCGTCGATTGTCCAGATCATGGGGTACAGCGCCACGGCGTTTGGCATGACGCCCCTGAACATTTACTTGTTTCTGGTGGGCCTGATCGGGTGGTTCGCGGTGGGATTTCTTTGGCGGGACCGGGCCATCATGTTGATCCATGTTGTTGCCATGGCTGCCATGTTGGCCGGGTTATTGGGGGGTGGTGGCTCATCACCCTGACCCGCGCAGGTCGGGCATCGGTTTCGGTCCCTCCGGGTCGATGCCCTCGGGAAAACTCCCAAGCAATATTCGGCAGCGTATTCGCGCGTCAGTGATGGCCGCAATGACCCAATCAGGTCGCGGCCTGCAAAAGCGTTCGGGTATATTCGGCCTGCGGATTGTCATACAGGTCCGATGCCGCGCCATATTCGACAATGTCGCCCTGCTTCATGACCACCACTTTGTGCGACATCGCCCGCACAACCTTCAGGTCATGACTGATAAACAGATATGCCAGCCCATACTTCACCTGCAAACCGCGCAGCAATTCGACGATCTGCACCTGCACCGTCATGTCCAGGGCGCTGGTGGGTTCATCAAGAACAAGCAGGCGCGGGCGCAGCACCATGGCGCGGGCAATCGCGATCCGCTGGCGTTGCCCCCCCGAAAATTCATGCGGATACCGATCCATTGTCGCCGGATCGAGGCCCACCTCGACCATCACTTCGCGCACAAGATCCCGTTGGTCCCGGTTAGGGTCAACCTTGTGAATGGTCAGACCTTCGGCAATGATCTGGAAACAGGTCATGCGGGGACTGAGCGACCCAAAAGGGTCTTGGAAAACAATCTGCATGTCCTTGCGCAGGCGGCGCAACTCGCGCGTAGACCATTTGCGCACGTCCTGATCCATAAAGGTGATGCCGCCCTCCGACGCAATCAGCCGCATGATGGCCAGTGCCAATGTCGTCTTTCCCGAACCGGATTCGCCAACGATGCCCAATGTCTCGCCGGCGCGCACCGAAAGCGTCGCATCGTTCACGGCCTTCACATGGCCCACAGTCCGGCGCAGCAGACCCTTGAGGATCGGGAACCAGACCTTGAGGTGATCGGTGCGCACAATCTCCTGTGCGCCATCGGCGACCGGATCGGGCTGACCGCTTGGCTCTGCGCTCAGCAGTTTGAGGGTATAGGGATGCTGCGGCCTGTCGAATATCTCGGCCGTCGGCCCCTGCTCAACAATCTCGCCTTGCTGCATCACACAGACGCGGTCGGCGATGCGTCGCACAACGCCAAGGTCATGGGTGATGAACAGCAAGCCCATGCCCTCGCTCTGCTTGAGATCGGCGAGCAGTTCCAGGATTTGCGCCTGGATGGTGACGTCCAGGGCGGTTGTCGGTTCATCCGCGATCAACACATCCGGCTTGTTGGCCAGCGCCATGGCAATCATCACACGCTGGCGCTGCCCGCCCGACAACTGATGCGGATAGGCCCCCAACCGGCTCTCGGCATTCTGAATGCCGACCTTGGCCAGCAATTCCAGAATGCGGCCGCGCGCCTGTTGCCCTGCCAGCCCCTGATGGAGCGCAAGGCTTTCGGTGAGTTGTTTTTCAATCGTGTGCAGTGGGTTGAGCGAGGTCATCGGCTCCTGAAAGATAAAGCTGATGTCATTGCCGCGCACCTTGCGCAGCATCGCCTCGTCCGCGCCGATCATTTGTTGCCCGTCATAGGTGACGGAACCGGAAACCTCTGCGCTTTCGCCCAGAAGCGCCACGGTAGACAGCGCCGACACCGATTTTCCCGACCCGGATTCGCCGACAATCGCAACCGTTTCGCCCCGTTCAAGATGGAACGACACACCCTTGACCGCCTCGGTCAGTTTTCCGTCTTGCCGAAACGCAACCCGCAGGTTCTTGACCTCCAAAAGCGCGCTCATGAAAAGGTCTTTCGCGGATCAAAGGCATCGCGGATACCCTCAAAGATGAACACCAGAAGCGACAACATGATCGCGAAGGTGAAAAACGCGGTGAAGGCAAGCCAGGGCGCTTGCAGGTTCTGTTTGGCTTGCAGGGTCAATTCGCCCAGCGATGGTGCAGATGACGGCAAGCCAAAGCCGAGGAAGTCGAGAATGGCGAGCGTGCTGATCGTGCCGGTGATGATGAACGGCAACATCGTCAGTGTCGCCACCATTGCGTTGGGCAGCATATGGCGGAACATGATCGTCACGTTGCCGACGCCCAGCGCCCGCGCCGCCCGGACATATTCAAGATTGCGCGCGCGCAGGAATTCGGCCCGCACGACGCCAACAAGCGAGGTCCAGGAAAACAACACCAACAGAAACACCAGGAGCCAGAACCCCCGCCCAAGTATCGCGAACATGATGATGATCACGTAGAGCGACGGGGTAGAGGACCATATCTCGATCACCCGCTGAAAAATCAGGTCGAGCCAACCGCCAAAGAACCCCTGCACGGCGCCCGCGAAAATGCCGATAAGGCTGGCCAAGCCGGTCACGATCAGCGTGAACAGGATCGACAACCTGAACCCATGAATGACCCGCGCCATGACATCGCGCTTGGTGCCATCCGTGCCGAGCCAATTCTGTTCGTTCGGTGGCAGAGGGGCGGCACCGGGTCGGTCCACGGCGGTATTGAAAGAATAGGGAATAATCGGCCAGATCGCCCAGCCTCTGGCGATGTCTTTTCCCTCAATCACGCCGTCTTGCGCGTCCTCGATATATCCATCCGGGTCATCAAAGCACAGATCCAGACCACCGGTCGCAATCAGGCATTTCACCTCCGGGTCTCGGTAAACGGCTTCGGTTTGAAAATCTCCGCCAAATTCCGTTTCCGCATAAAATTTGAAGATCGGCATGTAATAGCCCCCGCGATAGTTCACGAGGATTGGTTTGTCATTGGCGACAAATTCGGCAAACAGGGAAATACCAAAAAGCACCGCAAATATCCACAGCGACCAAAAGGCCCGTCTGTTGCGTTTGAAGTTGCGCCAACGCCGTTCGTTCAGCGGGGACAGCGCCATCAGCCTTCCCTCCGCTCAAAATCAATGCGCGGATCAACAAGCACATACATCAGGTCCGACAGGATGCCGACAACAAGACCAATCAGGCCAAAGATGAACAGCGTGCCAAAGACAATCGGATAATCGCGCGCAACGGCGGCCTCAAACCCAAGGCGGCCCAACCCGTCAAGGCTGAAGATCGTTTCGATAATCAGCGACCCACCAAAGAACACGCCGATAAACACTGCCGGAAACCCTGCGATCACGATCAGCATCGCGTTGCGGAACACATGACCATAAAGCACGGCCCGTTCCGACAGCCCCTTGGCGCGGGCCGTCATCACATAGTGTTTCTTGATCTCATCCAGAAAACTGTTCTTGGTCAGCAGCGTCAAGGTGGCAAAGGCACTGATGGTCGAGGCCAGTACAGGCAAGGTAATGTGCCAGAAATAGTCCGCCACTTTGCCCAGCGGTCCAAGCTCATCAAAATTGTCCGAAGTCAGCCCCCGCAGCGGGAAAATCTGCCAGTATGATCCGCCTGCGAACAGAACGAGCAGCAGGATCGCAAACAGGAAACCGGGGATCGCATAGGCGGCGATGATTGCACCGGAGGTCCAGGTATCAAAACTGCTTCCGTCCTTGACCGCCTTGCGGATACCCAGCGGGATCGACACCAGATAGGCAATCAACGTAGACCACAGACCCAGGGTGATCGACACAGGCAGTTTTTCCTTTATCAGCTCAATCACGCTGATCGACCTGAAATAGCTCTCGCCAAAGTCGAACCGCATATAGTTCCACATCATGTTCAGGAACCGTTGAACAGGTGGCTTGTCGAAGCCGAATTCTTTTTCCAACTCTGCGATGAATTCCGGCGGCAACCCCCGTGCGCCAATGTATTTGTCGTTTGTCTCCAACGCGGCATTGCCCGCATCATTACCCGCGCCTGCAAACCCTCCGAACACGTCGCCACCGCCCTGAATGCGGGCAATCGCCTGTTCAACCGGGCCGCCCGGCACAAATTGGACCAACGCAAAGTTGATGAGCATGATGCCAACCAAAGTCGGAATAATCAGCAAGAGCCGTCGAAGAATATAGGCGCCCATGAGTATAGGTTACCTCAACGCGCCAGCAGCACGCAGCGCTGCGCCTTTGTCTTCAATGTACCACCAGAAATCCAGATACCCCAAAGCATAGGCCGGGATCGTTTCGGGACGTCCATATTGATCATAATATGCGGTCCAATGCACATCATTGTACCAGACCGGGATCATGAAGAATTCCTGCCGCAACGCACGATCCAGCGCAATTAGCGTTGTATCGGTTTCCTCTTTGGTCTCTGCGCGCTGCGAGGCTTCGATGATTTCATCAACCAGAGGGCTTGCCAGCCCGGCAGGGTTGAACAGCGAGTAGGACGCCGCTTCGGAGCCGTAAACCTGCTGAAGCCCGCCGCCTGTGCTGAGAAACGGGATGTATTGGTCAAAGACCATATCGTAATCGCGGTCCCGCTCGCGGGATGTGTATTGCGACGCGTCGACCTTTTCGAGAACGGCATCAATCCCCATCGCCCGCAGGTTCGACATGAAATTCTCGACCACTGCGGACAGGGTCGCCGATCCGGCAGAATTCAACAGGAACGTCAGGCGCAGCGGTTCACCGGCCCCGTTGCGGCGCATGCCGTCACTGCCGACAGCCCATTCGGCCTCGTCCAGCAGTTTCATCGCGCTGCGCAGGTTGCGACGATCCAGCAGACGGTCCGCCCTGGACGTATGCGGCATCCGCGCCTCCTGCGTCAGCATCTCGGACGGAACCAGATCACCCAACGACTTGAGAAACGCCAATTCCGCGCCTTCGGGCAGGCCCTTGGCCATCAACGGCGTGTCCTGATTGAATGACGCGCGTTGCTTGAACAAACCATATTGCAGGGACTCGTTGGTCCACTCAAAGTTGAACCCAAGCGCGACAGCCTCGCGGACGCGCCTGTCCTTGAGCGTCTCGCGTCCCAGATTGAACACGATACCCAAAGGTGTGGGCGGCGAACCATCGGGGATTTTGTCTTTTACAATTGAACCGTTCTTGACCTTGGGAAATTCATAGGCCGTTGCCCACTGCTTGGAATTGCCTTCGTTGCGAAAGGTGTATTCACCCGCCTTGAAAGCCTCGAACGCGGAGTTTTCATCCCCGAAATACTCAACCCGTATCTCATCGAAATTGTTGCGCCCGACATTGAACGGCAGGTCATTGCCCCAATAATCGGGGTTGCGTTTGTAAACGATACGGCGGTTCACATCAATGTCAGCAATCACATAGGCACCTGACCCCGGTGATGTTTCCAACCGACTTTCATCCAGCCGCGCGCCGGTTTCCTCGTACCATTTCTTTGACCAGACGGACATGCCGCCAACCACTTCAATCAAGCTGCGCCGTGAAATGCCCGGTGTGAATTCATACTTGATGGTATGGTCATCAATAACTTCGATGTTCTGGATGCGCTTGCTGACCGCATCGGCATAGGATTTGAGGCCCTGTTCAAGGATCAACTGCTGACTAAAGGCAACATCATGGGCGGTAAGGGGTGTGCCGTCCGAAAAGCGGGCTTCGGGGCGCATGTAAAAAATCACCCAGTTCTTTGCCTCGTCATACTCCAGGCTCTCACACAACAGGCAGTAGTATTCTGCATATACGTCCGCGGGAGCCTGTGCATTGACCCCTTCACCCAACAGGCTCTCATAAACCATCGTGGCCAGCGCGCCGCCGCGGCCCTTGCGGGTGTAGGGGTTCATTGAATCAAAAGTGCCAAGGGTGGCAATTGAAATCTCTCCACCCTTTGGAGCGTCGGGGTTCACATAGTCAAAATACGGATAGTCCGGCCCATATTTCAGATCGCCAAAATATGAATAGCCATGGCTCTTGACCGTTTCCTCTTGTGCCTGCGCAGCGGCCGCCAGCATCAGCACGCCAATTCCCACCATCAATGCAATCCAGTGCGACCAACCCGTTGATGTCTGGTTCGGCGCTATGGCACGCGCTACGGCTTTGGTCATCTGGCACTTCCTTTGCTCGCAAATCACATTCAGGGTTCATCTAAGCTAACGGGCGGACCTGCCAAGATACAAGTTGCGAATATGTTATCTGGTGAAACACGCATAAAAAAAGGCCGCCATGAGCAGGCAGCCTTTTGTGTCATCCGATATGTCGGTGGCGTTACTGGAGGCTTTGCAGATACGCGATGACGTTCGCGCGATCCGCTGGCTTTTTCAGACCGGCAAAACCCATTGTCGTGCCAGGAGCGTAACCTTTGGGATTCTCGAGGAAACCGTTCAACGCCTCGACAGTCCAGGATCCTTCCATGCCGCCAAGGCCACCGGAATAACCGAACCCGTCAACGGAGGCTTTTGCCCGATCTACAACACCGTCAAGGTGCGGTCCCACGCCATCGGTGCCGTCAACCTTGTGACAGGCCGAGCATTTGCGAAACACCTTTGACCCTTTGTCGGCATCTGCTGCTGCCATCATCGCGACAAGATCAATTTCTTCCTCCGGTTCGGCATCCGCCGCACCTTCGACTTCGACCACATATGACGCCTCACCGTGCAGTTCGGCAGAATACAGTTCTTCTGCGGCCCACTTGCCCAGCAAAAGAACCAGCCATGCACCCAGCACGCCAGCGGCAATCTTGGTTATCGTCATCGTATCGAACATGGGCAAAGTCCCTGAGTTTATTTAGCGCATAATTGGCGCGTATCTATTGCTTTCCCTTCACACAGGCAAGGTGTAGTTAGCGCGACCAAACGCCCCTCTTGGGGGAAAGTGTAAAGGATTGCGTTCATGTCGGCAAAAAAAACACCCCGCATCGCCTTCCAGGGGGCTTTGGGCGCGTATAGCCACGAGGCGTGTTTGCAGGCCCGTCCGGGGATGATTCCCGTACCATGCACCACATTTGAAGGGGTTATTCGTGCCGTGCGCGATGGTCGCGCCGATCTTGCCATGCTACCCGTTGAAAACACCACCTATGGTCGCGTGGCCGATATTCACCGGTTGTTGCCTCAAAGCGGTCTTCACATCATTGCCGAAGCCTTTGTGCGGGTGCGCATTGCCCTGATGGCCCGGCCAGGCGTAGCCTTGAACGACATAAAACACGTGCGCGCCCATCTTGTGCTGCTGCCGCAGGCGCGCAGTTTCCTTGAAAAACACAGGATCACCTCAGAAGCAGCCGCAGACAGCGCCGGAGCAGCGGCCGAGCTGGCTGCATCCGATCTGACCCATGAAGGTGTGCTTGCCAGCGAGGTTGCTGCTGACATTCACGGGCTGACCGTTCTGGCCCATGACATCGAAGACCTTGACCACAACACCACGCGGTTTCTGCTGATGTCTCCCGAAATCGACGCGGCGCGGCGCGGCGAAAAGATGCTGACCACCTTCGTTTTTGAGGTCCGCAATATTCCCGCAGCACTTTACAAGGCGATGGGCGGGTTTGCGACAAACGGCGTTAACATGACAAAGCTGGAAAGCTACATGGTGGGCGGTTCGTTCACCGCGACACAGTTCTATGCCGATATTGAGGGCCATCCCGAAGATCCACCCGTTCAACGTGCGCTTGAGGAACTTGCCTATTTCACGCACGAGCTGGATATTCTGGGGGTTTATCCCGCGCATCCTGATCGGGGTTAGGGCGCGCTTCTATTTACCACTGCGCCCGGTTTCAGGCCCGTCTGGAATACCGATCTTCCATGTTCTTTGCGTATTCCGCGACCCGCAGCTTGTATTTCCGGGTCAGCGATTTCTTGCCCAACTTCATGGATTGCACCAGCAAACGCGCGCTCAAGTTGAGCGGCTTCACTTCAAGCTCGGCTTTGACGCGGGTTCGGGCACGCGACAGGGCAATCAGCTCAAAGCTCATCTGACCAATCATCCCCGGTGAGGTGCTTTCCAGCACGATCTCGGTCGGTCTTTCGAATGTCACCATCTCCAGCTGCATGTCGCGCCGCTTGCCGCGCAGTTCGAATGCGGCCGCCCAGGTCAGCCCGACGCCGGGAACAGACAACTGGTCCAGCCGTTGCACTTCGGCGCCGCGCCGCATGGCCGCACGTTCGAAACGCTCAAACTCGCTGAGCATGGCAAAGACGTCATCCAACGGCGCGTCAATATCTTCGTTCGTCGAAAACTTCATGTCACTGCCCTAGCCGACTGCTCTTATTATTTGGCTAAAGCACATCCCGGAATTCGCGAAAAACGGCAATCCTCTGGCGCGTTGAGACCTTTGATCTCAGGCGGGTCAAGTGATCCGGTTCATATTCCGACAGTGCTGCAAGCTACTCGCGTTAACCATTTGTTAACTACTTTTGCCTCAATCCAGCGTATCTGCAAGCCAATTTTCCAAAAGGAAGTGCGCAATGGCCCCTTTGCGTGCTGGCAGCAACTTGGGATGATTTCCGGCAAAAACATCCATCATCTCTTCCCGGCTTACCCAGATCGCGTCTTCGATTTCGACCGGATCAATGGTGATCTCCTGGCTCAACGCCTCACCGGCGCAGCCAAACATCAGTGATGCCGGAAATGGCCAGGGCTGGCTTGACAGGTAAGAGACGGCACCAACCTGAATGCCTGCTTCCTCGAAAACTTCCCGACGGACGGCGGCCTCAAGCGTTTCTCCCGGCTCCACAAATCCGGCCAATAGGGAATACATCCCTTCGGGCCACCCCGGAGAACGCCCCATAAGGACCGAATTTCCGTGGGTAATCAACATGATTACCACCGGGTCCGTGCGCGGAAAATGCCCGGCCTTGCATCGCGGACAGGTCCGCTGCCAGCCGGCCTGTTGCATTTCGGACTTCTCACCGCAGACCGCGCAAAACCCGTGGCTTCGGTGCCAGCCAAAAATGGCCTTTCCGGTTGCTGCCAGTTCGGCATCGCGCGGGTTCAGCCAGGTCATGACCCGGCGCAATTCGGCAAACACCATATCGTCGGGTAATGCCGGATGCCGCTGTTCGCTTGGATCAAGGAAGACACCCAGTTGGCTCTCGTCCAGTTGTTCAGGAGTCCAGGCCGACAAATCGTAAGCCATCCGCACCGCGCCGTCCTCACGGCCCAAAAAGATGATCTCCGGGGATGCGTCCCTGAGCACCGGATGGTCCAGCGAAAGCCTGACCAAATGCGCGGGTCTTGTCCGTCGGATCAGCGGTTTGCCGCGCCAGAACAGGATCGCCCGCGCCGCAGGGTCTTGTATCAAAGCAGCCAACCCAACCGCGTCAGATCTCAGGTCTCCTGCCCGGTCCAGGCCGGAGCCACCAAAGGTCACCGTTTCTGCATGCTGCATTGCCTGTCATTCCTTGCTCATTCTTACCTTTGCCCACGGATGTGCCTCAAGGACGACCCCGTGACAATCCCGGCCTATTGAAATTTTGGTTGAGTAAATGGTATCTTGCACCCTCAAAGGTTGATTTGGTGGATCATGCGAGACGAATTTCCGCAAGCCGGGGGGCAAAGACCCCAGACGTCCGAGGGCGCGGAAGATGTGGATGCCAAAGATACCCTGACCTTACGAGTCCTTGCCACAACCGATCTCCACATGCAGTTGCTGGGCCACGACTACGTTGCGGATCGGCCGCTGGATCACCACGGCCTTGCAGGTCTGAGCCACATGATTTCCGATGCGCGGCAGGAGGCCGAAGCCCAGGGCTATGCTACATTGCTGCTCGACAACGGCGACACATTCCAGGGAAATGCGCTTGGCGATCTTCTGGCCAATCAGGCGATAGACAAGACCCACCCCGGCGTCGCGGTCTGTAACCATTTGCGGTATGATGCCCTTGGTGTTGGCAACCATGATCTGGATCATGGCCTGGACTATCTCAGGGACATCGCCGCCGCCCTGCAAATGCCTCTCATATCAACAAACCTGAGCCTGAAGCGCCGTGGCGCGCTGGAAACCTCTGTCTTGATCCACTGCCCGTGCGGGCCGGATCAGGAAATAGTCGTCGGGTTGGTATCGGTTCTTCCCGAGCATACCGCCATCTGGAACAGCCATACGCTCGGGGCTGAAAACTCGGTCCTGCCCCCCCTGGGCTGCATCACGGATCACGTGGCGCGGCTTCGTGAAAAGGGGGCTGATGTTATCGTCCTGATGGCGCATATGGGCATTCGGAAGGGCAAAACCGACAGTGCCGTCTATCTGGCCGGGATCGCAGGTATTGACGCGGTGATCACCGGGCATACCCATCGGCGGTTCCCCGGTTCGGATCACTGGGCTGCACGGGGCATTGATCCCGCATCCGGCCTTCTGGCCGGTCGGCCCGCTGTCATGCCGGGCCATCACGGGTCTGATCTGGGTGTACTTGATCTTTACCTGACCCGTGACACCGAGGGTAAGCTACGGGTGACAGGACAGCAAAGTGAATTGCGTAAGAACCGCCGCAGCATTCTGCCCGATCCTTCGGTAACAGCGATCTGCCGGGCCGCCCATGACAAGACGCGCAAGGCCCTGAAGCGCCCGATTGGTTACACACCGATCCACCTGCACAACTATTTCTCGCTCGCCATGCCAACGCCAACCTGCGCGATGCTTGCCCGCGCGCAGGCGCTGGTGATCCGCGACGCCCTTACCGATACACCTCACGGTGGATTGCCGCTGGTTGCTGCGGTATCGGCACATACCGCAGGCGGGCGCGGCGGTCCCCGAAACTACCTGCATATACCTCCCGGTCCAATCCTGCGCCGTCATATCGCTGGGCTGGCACCCTATGCCGATCAAATCTGCGCGCTGAGAACAACGGGAACGGGGCTGCGGCACTGGCTCGAACACGCCGCGCGGGTCTATCGCCACTTGCACCGGAACAATCCCACGCAACAATTGATTGACCCCGCGGTTCCCCCTTTCAACTTCGACACCATCTATGGTCTGAATTACACGATCGACCCGACCCGCCCGGTCGGTGACCGTATTCAACATCTGTCATTCGCGGGGACGCCGGTTGCCCCTGATCAATCCTTTGTGCTGGTCACCAATCAATTCCGGGCGGCAGGCGGCGGAGGCATTGACCTGCGCGGCGTGTCGGAAGTTCTGCACCGCAGCCCGGTGCCCATCGAAAAGGCACTTGCCGGCGCGGTTCAAAGGCCCTTTGAGCAGGTTTGGGATGACCATCCACCCTGGCGCATTTCATGTGACGACCCTGTGAAAGCGGTTCTCCAAACAGCGCCGGAAGCCGTCAAATACTTGCCTGATGCGGCTCATTTGTTCCCCGAGGTACGCGGCTCTACACCGTCAGGCTTTGTGAGCCTGCAACTGACCCTCTGACGCTTGCGCTTGAACGGCGGGTCACTTATATGGCTTTGTGAGAGGTTGGTGCGGGCAGGCGCCTCGCCAACCCGGTCAGATCCGGAAGGAAGCAGCCGTAACGAGTCCCGCTTGGGTCGTTATCAATCTCTCACCACCCCGCTTGCCGCGCGCGGCAAGTGGAGCGGGCGGACGCATTGCATGACTGTAGAGATCCGCTGCGACGCCGCTCTCACAAATCCTCCCATCGGCTCAGTCCATGCTTTCGCCGCGATACCGCGTAATAGCCCGCGATCAGAGCGCCAAAAATCAGGCCCGCAAACACTGAAGCAGCAGCCGCCGAAGCGACCGTATACCCCTGATCCCGCCATTGGGTGAACCACATCAGGATGCCCCAGATACCGGCAAACCAGAAGGCATACCCAACAGCCGTCCGCGAAAACGGTGCATAATGCGGTGGCCGCGCCTGCTGTCCCAGCCGCCGCTGGATACGAAACGCAGGCGGGGCGTAGTTGCTGCGCCACATGCCGCTCTGCTCTAGCTCTTTCATTGCTGCGTGAAGTTTGCGTTCATACTGACTCATAGCTGTCGCGCCTCAAAAGTATCGCATTGCCCTACTTGGCCGCTGTCAAATCCGCGTGCGAACCACCTTGCACGCTGTTCGGATGTGCCATGCGTAAAGGTATGCGGCTGTGGCACCCGCCCGGCCTGTCGCTGCAGATGGTCATCACCGATCTTGCGCGCTGCATTCAGAGCTTCTTGCAAATCGCCCTTTTCCATCAGCCCCTTTACATTCACGGCCCAAACTCCGGACAGGCAATCCGCCATCAGTTCCAGCCGAACCGTCAGTGCATTTGCCTCGATCTTGCTGGCTTTCTGACGCGCGGCATTGACCTTTGGCAGAATGCCAAGCTCGTTCTGCACATGATGTGCAACCTCGTGCGCAATCACATAGGCGGCGGCAAAATCGCCGCCAGCCCCCATGCGTTGGTCAAGCATGTCGAAAAATGCCGTGTCCAGATAGGCTTTGCTGTCTGCCGGACAGTAAAACGGTCCGGTCGCCCCTGAGGCACCGCCGCAAGGGCTCTGTGTCACGCCGGTAAAGACAACCAGCTTTGGGGGCACATAGGCGCGGCCCAACTGCTCTTTGAATACCTTGCTCCAGACATCCTCGGTCGTGGCAAGCACCTGTGCGGAAAACTGCGTTGCGCGGTTATCCTGACCTGCAACCTGACCGGATTGCTGACTTTGCGGGGACGTGCTGCCCTGCAAAAGCGGGCTGACATCGACCCCGGTGACATAACCAATGCCCAGCACAAGCAGCACCCCGACAACGCCCAGTCCCCCGGCGCGACCGGCGCGCCTGCCTCCGCGCCTGCCTCCACGCACTTCCACGTTCCGACTTTTCCTGATGCCCCTCAATCGCATGACGTCGTCCTTCGCAAGACCCGCAACCAAGGCAACCATGGCTTCAGGTGATATGTCCCGCAGCCATGATGCCTGAGCACAGCAGCGATTCCAAGACACGGACGCGCGCAACACCCTTGCCTGCCAGTAACTGCGCTGATCTGCACCACCTGGCCACCCTGAGTGTGGTTTACGGCCCCGCTCAGGAGGCATAGCGTGTAAACCCAAGCGAATCCCCTTTCTGGAGCCCAAAGCGACATGCCCGACACCCCCGCCTACCGTGTACTGGCCCGCAAATACCGGCCCGAGACCTTTGTCGATCTTGTGGGGCAGGACGCGATGGTGCGCACGCTGAAAAACGCGTTTGAGGCGGACCGGATCGCGCAGGCCTTTGTCATGACGGGCATTCGCGGCACCGGCAAGACAACAACCGCGCGGATCATCGCCAAGGGTATGAACTGCGTCGGACCCGATGGCACCGGGGGTGCGACGATCGAACCATGTGGTGTGTGCGAACACTGCACCGCCATCATGGAAGGCCGCCATGTCGATGTGATGGAAATGGACGCCGCATCGAACACCGGTGTCGGCAACATCCGCGAAATCATTGACAGCGTACATTACCGGGCGGCCTCCGCACGCTACAAGGTCTACATCATCGACGAAGTGCACATGTTGTCAAAGGGGGCGTTCAACGCATTGCTCAAGACGCTGGAAGAGCCCCCCGAACACGTCAAGTTCATCTTTGCCACCACTGAAATCCGCCAGGTGCCGGTGACGGTGCTGTCACGGTGCCAGCGGTTTGATCTGCGCCGGATTGAACCAGATGCGATGATCGACATGCTGCGCCGGATTGCCACCTCCGAGGGCGCAGAAATCGCCGATGATGCCCTTGCCCTCATCACCCGCGCCGCTGAAGGATCAGCCCGCGACGCGACCTCCCTGCTGGATCAGGCCATCAGCCATGGTGCTGGCGAGACAACTGCGATGCAGGTGCGCGCGATGCTGGGGCTGGCGGACCGGGGCCGGGTGCTGGATCTTTTCGACATGGTGCTGAAAGGCGAAGCCGCCGGTGCCCTGACCGAACTCAGCGCGCAATATGCCGAAGGCGCCGATCCCATGGCGGTGCTGCGCGATCTGGCCGAGATCACCCATTGGGTGTCCGTGGTCAAGATCACGCCCGAAGCGGCTGAGGATCCTACCGTCTCGCCACAGGAACGCGACCGCGGCACCGCAATGGCCGCCGCCGTGCCCATGCGGGTTCTCACCCGCTTCTGGCAAATGCTGCTCAAGGCGCTTGAAGAGGTCGCCAGCGCCCCAAACGCCATGATGGCGGCAGAAATGGCAGTCATCCGCCTGACCCATGTGGCCGATCTTCCGACACCGGAAGACCTGGTGCGCAGATTGGACAAATCATCACCCCCCTCGTCCCCGGCCCCCGCCGGCGGCGGCGGCACGCCTTCTGGCGGCGGCGCTCAGGCGGTGCATCGGGCACAGACCCGAATGGCCGCCAATCCCACCGCAAGCGGCCAGACCACCGCGCTCGCACAGGAACCCGACGCGGCGCTTGCCCGATTCCCCTCCTTCGATCACGTTGTCGAACTGATCCGCGCCAATCGCGACGTGAAACTGCTGGTCGAGATCGAAACCACCCTGAAGCTGGCCGCATACCAACCCGGACGTATCGAATTTGAACCAACCGACGCGGCCCCCCGCGATCTGGCTCAACGCCTGGGCCAGCGGCTGCAACAATGGACCGGCAACCGCTGGGCGGTGACGGTCGTGAATGGCGGCGGCGGCCAGACCATTGCCGGCATCCGTGACGCCCGGGATAACCTGCTGCGCGACAAGGCGGCTGCCCACCCGCTTATGCAGGCTGTTCTTGCCCAGTTCCCCAAAGCCCGGATCACCACCATCCGCACGCCCGAACAAATCGCCGCCGAAGCGACCCATGAGGCGCTCCCGGAAGTCGAAGACGAATGGGATCCCTTCGAAGAGGACTGATCGGCCCCTCTTTTCGCACCCTTGTCGAACGCCGCATCTGCTGCAATATGTGCACCAATACCCGATAATGGTCTCGCATCACCGTGCCAGACCCCGAAACAAAGGATCACAGACCATGTTCAAAGGATTAGGCGGGCTTGGCGATATGGCCGGTATGATGAAAAAGGCGCAGGAGATGCAGGGCAAGATGGCCCAGCTTCAGGACGACATGCATACCATCATGGTCGAAGGGATCAGCGGTGCCGGTCTTGTCAAGGCCACCTGCACCGCCAAGGGCGAATTGAAATCGCTGGATATTGACCCATCCATTTTCAAGGGCGACGACAAGGAAGTGGTCGAGGATCTGATCCTGGCCGCGATCAAGGACGCCCAGACCAAAGCCTCGGACCGCGCGCAGGAAGAGATGGCAAAACTCACCGAAGGCATGGGCCTGCCCGCAGATATGAAACTGCCGTTCTGAAGACACAGTGATCCCCTGCTTCATCTTTCCAAATAAACTCAATCCCGCCCTCACCACAGGTGCCCTCCCTTGAGTTCAACCCGCGACATCGACACGCTGATCGAATTGATGGCCAAGCTGCCGGGGCTGGGCCCTCGCTCCGCGCGCCGTGCAGTGCTGCACCTGATCCGCAAACGCGCCCTGCTGCTGACCCCTCTGGCGGATGTCATGCAAACCGTTGCGGCCACCGCGCGCGAATGCCTCAATTGCGGCAACGTGGGCACCGAAGATGTCTGCGACATATGCAAATCCGAAAAACGTGCAAATGGTGAAATCTGCGTGGTAGAGGATGTGGCCGACCTCTGGGCGATGGAGCGCGCGGGCGTGTTCAAGGGCCGCTATCACGTATTGGGCGGCACATTGTCGGCACTCGACGCCATCGGCCCGCAGGAATTGCGCATTCCAGGCCTGATCGACCGCGTCGCAACAGAACAGATCACCGAAGTGATCCTCGCCCTGAACGCCACCATCGACGGTCAGACTACCGCACATTACATTGCCGACCAGCTTGACGGTCAGGTAACCCTGACGTCGCTGGCTCAGGGGGTGCCCATCGGGGGCGAGCTGGATTACCTTGACGACGGCACCATCACCGCCGCCCTGCGCGCCCGGAAGTCTCTGTAACCCAAAACCTCGGGCGCCACCCAATTTCTTGCAAGAAATTGGCCCGAAGTCTTACAAGACTTCGGACGCCCCAAAATAGAACAGTCCGCACATTTGCATGAACTGCGCATGCCCCCTGCCGCCGCTGTCCACAGGCATCGGGTGGTCAAAACCATTGCCGACGGGAAGCACGGCTCCCATGGGACCTGAGCACATCAGCGGCTCCGATCATCATCCAGGAACCAAACGGGCGGGATTGTGTCGCCGACCCACAGAAAAGGGGGCCGACTAGGCCCCCTGACGTCTGTACGTTTGAGCGTCCTGCCGCACATCTCAGCTCTTGGCGTCTTCCTCGTCCTCGTCGTCCCCTTCGGGCAGGGAAAAGAAGCTGTCGGCATCGGAATAATCGCCCTTGTCGACGTCCTCTTCCTCACTGTCATCACCAGACAGCGTAAAGGTCTCCAGGCCTTCGATCGCGGTGGGGATTTTTGGCTCGGCTTCCATGCCAAGGCTCTGTTCGGTGCTGACCAGCTTGCGCCGCTCATCATCGCTCATCACCTCGCCTTCGGCAGCCTTCTTGGCCGCAGCTTTCTGAACAGCAGCGTCCAGCTCGGACTGCTTGCACAGGCCCAGCGCCACAGGATCAATCGGCTGGATGTTGGAGATGTTCCAATGGGTCCGCTCGCGGATCGCCTGAATCGTCGGCTTTGTCGTCCCGACCAGCTTGCTGACCTGACCGTCGGTCAATTCCGGGTGGAACTTCACCAGCCACAGGATGGACGCCGGACGGTCCTGGCGTTTGCTGAGCGGCGTATACCGGGGCCCCCGGCGTTTTTCCTCGCCCTGCGCCGCCGCATTGAACTTGAGCGAGATCTTGTGCAGCGGGTTGTCCTGTGCTGCGTCGATTTCGTCCTGTGTCAACTGGTTGTTGGCAATCGGATCAAAGCCCTTGACCCCTGCGGCCACATCGCCATCCGCGATGCCTTGCACTTCCAACTCATGCATGCCCACAAAATCCGCAATCTGCTTGAAGCTGATCGTGGTGTTATCCACCAGCCAAACGGCTGTCGCCTTGGCCATAATCGGTTTTGCCATGTCTTTTCTCCTTCGAAAACGCAACTTTCCCGTCGCCTGAAAAGGCTGTCTCGCTGGTCTGAGACGGTTTCCATTGTCGGGGAACTTGGCGGCCTTATACTGAGGCAGGATAGATAAGGAAAGAGTGAATGCGTTTTCTCGGTATCGTGCTGGCCGCCCTGCTGGCTGTCGGCTCGCCTGCTGTCGCAAAGGGCGAATTGGCCGGCACGTTTGACTATTACGTCGTCTCGCTCAGCTGGTCTCCGAACTGGTGCGCTCTCGAAGGCGACGCCCGCCGCTCACCGCAATGCGCGCAGGCCTCAGGCTATGGGTGGATCCTGCATGGTCTGTGGCCGCAATTCAATCGCGGATACCCGTCTTTCTGCCGCACGATCGAACGCGCGCCCTCGCGCGGGATGACCGCGGCGATGGCCGACATCATGGGCACTCCCGGCCTCGCATGGCACCAATGGAAGAAACACGGATCCTGCACGGGGATGTCGGCAAGCGCCTACTACGCAATCTCGCGGGAAGCCTACGGCCGGATCAATCGCCCCGTCGTTTTCCGCAAACTCGACCGCAGCGTGAAACTGCCGGCGTCTGTGGTGCAGGATGCCTTCCTCAAGGCAAATCCGGGCCTTGAACCGGACAGCATTACCATAACCTGCCGTGACGGCCATATTCAGGAGGCCCGCATCTGCATGTCCCGCGATCTGGAATTTGTCCCCTGTGGACGTGATGTGGTGCGCGACTGCGCAATGGATGACGCGCTTTTCACCCCCCTGCGCTGATTGCGCGCTCGGGGGGTGGCCAGGGACACACCTCCTGCCCCCCAAGAATCCGGCAAACCATATCCCGCCTCAGCGCGCCCCCAGGGTCAACCCGCGACGTTGAGAACGATCTTTCCGATGTGGTCGCTGCCCTCCATCCGCGCATGGGCCTGACTGGCGTCCTGCAGCGCAAATTCGCTGTCCATCACCGGCCCGATCCGCCCCGCAGAAAGCAGCGGCCAGACCTTTTCACGCAACCCATCCGCGATCCGCGCTTTGGCCAGATCGCTCTGCGGGCGCAGGGTCGAACCGGTCATGGTCAACCGCCGCGTCATCAAGGTCGCAAAATTGACCTCGACCTTTGGCCCTTGCAAAAACGCAATCTGCACCAGCCGACCATCTTCGGCCAGCGCGGCCAGGTTCCGGGGAATGTAATCGCCGCCGACCATGTCCAGAATAAGGTCTGCGCCACCTTCCGCCTTCATCACATCGACAAAATCGGTGTCGCGATAATTGATCGCCGCCTCGGCCCCCAGATTGGCACAGGCCGCACATTTCGCATCCGATCCGGCAGTCGCGAAAACCCGCGCGCCAAAGGCTCTGGCAAGCTGAATCGCCGTTGTTCCGATCCCTGACGATCCGCCATGTACCAAGAACCGTTCGCCCGCGCGTAAACCGCCGCGCATGAATACATTGGTCCAGACGGTAAAGTATGTTTCGGGCAAGCAGGCCGCCTCTTTCAAACCCAAGCCCTCAGGCACCGGCAAACAATGCGCAGCAGGCGTCGCCACATATTCCGCGTATCCGCCACCGGGCAAAAGGGCACAGACCAGATCGCCAATCGCCAGATCGGCCACCCCGTCGCCAACCTCCACAACTTCACCCGCCGCTTCCAGGCCGGGTAGATCGCTGGCCGTGGGCGGCGGTGCATAGAGGCCCGCGCGTTGCAGTGCGTCGGGACGGTTGACCCCGGCATAAGCAACCTTGACCACAACCTCGCCGTGCCGTGCTCTGGGCATTGGCCGCTCTGTCAGTTGCAACACATCCGGGCCGCCTGCCTTGGTAATCTCAACCGCGCGCATCATCTGGGTCATTGTGGTTCCTCTGTTTGCTGTTCCCGAATTCCAACATAGACCCTCCCGATCCGGGGCGCACCCTGATACTGCGCCTTGGAACGGAGCGTTCCGATTTGATAGGATCGATCTGATGAGAAAAGGCGCGGTACCTGCATGGCAGAGCGGAAAATATTTCAGTGGCATCCAGCTGCGCAGCTCTTTGCCGGCGCCCGGTGTATTGCGCGCCCGCCGGTGGCTGCGCATGGCGGCTTTCGCGCCCTGTCTGCAACGTCGACGGTGGCGGCACTGGAAGACCTGGCAAATGTGCTTGGGACCGGGGCGGGGTTCTGTCTGCATCATTTGGCGTGGGATGCGGCGGTCGGCGCGGATCGCGGGAAATTTCTGACGCTTACAGGCGGGTCATCGGGCCAGCCCAAGATCATCCGCCGGTCTCAGGCCTCCTGGGTCCGCGGCTTCGACATCAACGCGCGGCTCTTTGAGCTGACCTTACAGGACAGCGTGGCCGTATTTGGCAATCTGAGCCATTCCCTTGCGCTCTACGGGGTTCTCGAAGCACTGCATCTGGGGTTGGATGCCTACGCGCTGGATCTGTGCAGCGCATCACAACAGCGCGCGTGCATAACATCCAATGACATTCGCATTCTCTATGCTACCCCTGTGCAGCTGCGGCTGCTTGCGGGACAACATGCAACGGACCCCATGCCATCGGTTCGACTCATTCTTTGTGGCGGTGGCCAGTTGGATGCCGTTTCGCGGGGCGCGATTCAGCGGGTCTTCCCACGGGCCGATCTGCGCGTCTTTTACGGCGCGGCCGAGACCAGCTTTATTTCATTGGCCGATGCCGACACGCCCCCTGGGTCCGTTGGCAAACCCTATCCGGGCGTTGATCTGGACCTGCGTCCTGTATCGGACGGGCCACCGGGCAAAGATCGGGAAGTCTGGGTCCGAAGTCCCTATCTGTTTGATGCCTACGCGAACCGAACGGACTCTGAGGCCCGGTGGGATGGGGGTTTTCTGACGGTAGGAGAGCTGGGCCATCTCGACAGCGACGGGAACCTTTGGCTGACCGGACGCCGGTCAAGACTGGTGAAGATCGCAGACCAGAACGTATCGCCAGAGCAGGTTGAGGCGCTGATCAGCAGCCGACCGGATGTTGCGGAATGCGCCGTTCTTCCCCGGCCTGATCCGCTGCGCGGTCATCATCTGGTCGCCATCGTCCAGGGGCCGGGGGATGATCGGATGGCGCAGGAAATCAGAGACATGTGCCGCCGCGCACTTGGCCCCCTGCAAACCCCGCGACAGGTGGTGTTCCTTGAACGCCTGCCGCTTCTGCGCTCGGGAAAGGTCGACCTTCGGGCTTTGGAGGCGGGATTATGAGCGCCTATATCGCCGCCGCCTGCCGGAGCCCTGTCGCCCCGCGCAACGGCGCGCTTGGGGCCTTGGCGCTTCATGAGCTTGCACGCCCGGTCCTGACCGCCACCCTAAGAGAGGCTGGACTGGAGCCCGGTCAGGTGGACGAGGTGATTGTCAGCAACGCGCTTGGCGCCGGAGGCAACCCTGCGCGGTCGGTGGCGCTCGCTGCGGGACTGCCCCAGACCGTTGCCGGCCTGAGCATCGACCGGCAATGTGCCGGGGGTATGGACGCGGTAATTCTGGCCAGCCTGATGGTTTCAGGCGGCACAGCCGAGGTTGTCATTGCCGGTGGGGTGGAAAGCTATTCCAGACGCCCGATGCGTCTGCGCACTTTTTTCGATGGCCGCCCGCCGCAACCCTATGACCAGGCGGCCTTCACCCCCTGGCCCGATCGTGATCCCGACATGACCGAGGCCGCAGCAGACCTGGCCGCCAGGCTCGGTATTTCGCGCGAAGCGCAGGACGACTGGGCAGTTGACAGCCATGCCAAGGCACGCGCCCATGTGTCCTCGACATCGGAACTTGTTCCGGTCGCAGGCGTGGGCCACGATCCGTTTACCCGGCGTCTGACATCGGCCCTTTGCGCGCGGTCGCCCTGCATCGCGGGCGACATCACCGCCGCCAATGCCGCAATTGCCGCAGATGCCGCCGCCTTTTGCGTTGTGGTGTCCGGACGGATAGCCAAGACATTGGCGGCACAGACCACCCGGATCGTCGACGGCACAACCAAGGGCGGTGCCGTCGAACAACCGGGGCTGGCACCGGTGGCAGCGATCCAGGCATTGATGGCGCGGCAGGGCAGCCGCCCGAACGACTTTGCGGCCAGCGAAATCATGGAAGCCTATGCGGTTCAGGCAATCGCCTGCGTTGAGGGTGCCGGGCTTGACCCCGCAGCGGTGAACCCGGGCGGTGGGGCCTTGGCGCGCGGGCATCCGATCGGTGCCTCCGGCGCGATCAATGTTGTGCGATTGCATCACGAGCTTATCACCCGCAAAGGCACCGGCCTTGCCGCCATCGCCGCCGCAGGCGGCATTGGTTCTGCGCTGTTACTGGAGGCGTGACAACACGCTTGCGGGCCGCGCACGTGCCAGCCCTGCCGTGATTACCCCGGCCAGAATTGCCTTGATGATGTCACCCGGAACAAACGCAACGACCAGCGCGGCGGCTTCCACGGGGCCTTTTTGCAACATCATCATCAGCCCAAAGATGCCAAAGAAATAGAGCACCAGAATGCCACCAAGAGCGGCCGAAATACCAGCGGCCCACCCGACCTGCATGCGGGGCATCTGCTCCATGCAGAAGCCGGTAAAGAACGCGGCAATCGGAAACCCGATGACAAACCCCACGCTGGGCGTTGCCAGAATGCCAAGCCCGCCGCGCCCGCCTGCCAACAAGGGAAGCCCCAAGAGCACAAGGGCCACGAACAACAGCGCGGCCAGCCCACCGCGCCGCGCACCCAACACGGTTCCACAAAGCATGACGCCCAGACTTTGCGCGGTAATCGGCACACCGAAGGCCAGGGTCAATTTGGGGATCAGGCCCAGTGCAGCAATGAGCGCAGCAAACAGGGCAATCAACGTCAATGAGCGTTCCATGGAGTGTCCTTGTTCCTCTTTTTTGCGCAGGCCTAGTCACCTTGTCGGGGGCCGTCAACCGGCCATCCGTTCATCTGTCAAAGCCCGCCCCGCGCCCGAAGCGCCTCGGCGATCTGTTCGGCGTCGTCAATGGCCAGCACTGTAAAGGGCAACACGATACGCCATCCGACACGTTTGGCGGAACGGGCGCGCCACGCCAGCGTCAGCATCTTCCCCTTGCCCGAAAGAACCGGTGTGAAGCGAATGACAAGCGCCATCGCCAGGGCAATCCGTTCCGGCTTGACGCCGACCCATGTCAACGGCGCACACAGCCAGCGTACCACGTTCATCATGTCCTCCAGTCGGGTGGTCATTGTCACCAGATTGGCCAGACCAACTGCCGTAATCATGCGCAAGCCGATCACCACCCCCACTGCAATATCCCAGGTGATGAGGTGCCAGACCGCGATCAGCCCGACAAAGGGCCACAAGACCCAGAGACGTTGCATCCCGACGCGCAGAAACTGACGCCCCGGCGCGGCGTATAGCCCCAACAACACAAACAAAAACACGGCTTGAAGCAACATGCCCTGCACTGCAAACAACACCACTGTCGCGCCACACAGGAACCCCAGTTTGGCACCCGCAGGCCAGCGATGCGCAGCAGTTTCAACCGGGGATGTGAGTGAGATCATCGCTTGCCCCAAGTGTTGTCATCCGCTGGGCGAATGCGGTCAGAACGGCGTCGGCCGGCCCGTCCTGTACGACAGCCCCCCGATCCAGCCACACAACCCGGTCGTACCCTTCCAGTGCCGACGGATCATGGGTGATAAGAACAAGCATCACATCCAGCCCGGCCAACACCCGCCGCAGCTGGTGTGTGGTGGGGATGTCGAGACCTGCAAAGGGTTCATCAAGGATGATGACCCGCGGCTCCATGACCAACACCGACATCAGACATACCAATTGCCGCTGACCCTGAGACAACTGGTGTATGGCCGCCCTAGCCCAATGGTCTTTGCCAAACGACGCCAGAATGTCCGCGACCTTTGCCTGCACAACATCGCGCGGCAACCCCATCTGGATCAGCCCAAAGGCGATTTCCTCTTCAACGGTAGGAAAGATGATCTGATGGTCGGGGTTCTGAAACAGGATGCCGACAAGGCCAAGCGCAGCCTTGCGATCCCTGGCGACATCGACGCCGGCAATCCGCACCTCGCCGCCGTGCACCGCAACCAGACCCGCCATCACCCGCGCAAGCGTCGTCTTGCCCGATCCGTTTCGCCCGACGATCCCGATGCGCCGCTCGCGCGCCCGTAACTCAAGGCCGTGCAGAATCTCTTTGCCTTCCGGCGCATAGGAAACACCGCGCAGATCAATCAAGGCTGGAGCAGACCGGTTCATCGCTGAAGGCTCATCTGTGAAAGGAGCGTCTGCCTATCAGGTCTGTGGGTGATGTAAAGAACTGCCGACCGGGGGTATTGCCGCCGGCCACATCACGGATTTGCCCTCTGCATCTGGCTTCATCGGTGCAGATCAGGGGGCGATCACGCCGCCAGTTGTGTGCCGTACTGGCCCTAGCTGTCGGGGGCGGTCCATGACCCCGGCAAATCGGCCCTGGAAAACCGTGTTGGCGCCTTGATCTGACCGGCCAGCCATGTCGGCCCTGCAAGCAACGCCGACAGCGTGGGGCTTTTCTTGACTTGCGCCTTGATCTTTTCGATCTGCATCACGTTGTCGATGCGTCGATCAAGGAACGACCACGTCGCCGCGTGGCCCTCGCTTGTGTCCCCCAGCCAAAACAGAACCGTCGACGAATAGACACCGCCCAGCGTGCCGCGTTTGGTGTACCAGTTGATGTCATCGGATGTATCGCCCAAGGCATCCCAGATCCGGTCACAGGTACCCCAGATCAGCTTGGCACCGTCCGGCGCATATTGCGGCAGGGCAAAAAGTGTCGTGCCGCGTCGCACCGTTTCCTTGTCGTCAATCGCTTCCAGACGCAGTTGAACAGCCCGCGCAATACGGTCCCGAAACCGCATGGCGGACAGATCCTCGGCCTTGAGGGCGGCCAGCATCTGTGCATCGCCGCGCTTGTGAAAGGCAACGGCAAGGTCAACAGCCCCACGCGGGCAAATCGCACGCGCAACCGTGGGATCGACCCCGCTGTCCACGATGGCGGCCCTGAACGTCATGGGCGACCACCCGTCAAAGGGGACATGGGCCAATGCGGCATCAAGCAATTGCTCTTTGGAGTTGGACATGGGACGTTCCTTTGGTGAGGTATTGGTGCAATACGCGCGGTAGGACGACTCGACAAATGGTTCTGACCTTGATATAGGCCGGTTTCCTGCAAATCCTTGCAACTTTATCCTAGAAAGGTGGTGAAAACCACATGCAGGTTAGTGTTCGTGACAACAACGTCGATCAGGCCCTTCGGGCTCTGAAGAAAAAACTCCAGCGCGAAGGTGTGTTTCGTGAAATGAAGCTCAAGCAACATTTCGAGAAACCGTCCGAGAAAAAAGCGCGGGAGAAAGCGGAAGCGATCCGTCGTGCCCGTAAGTTGGCTCGTAAGAAATTGCAGCGCGAAGGGATGATGTAAGTCGCCTTTAGCGTTAGCTGAGAATTAAAGACCCCCGTGGCTGAAAGGCTGCGGGGGTCTTTGTTTGTGGGCAAGGGCAATCGGGGCGAAGCGGGATCCTACGTCACGCTATAGTCTGCCATATCTGCAAGGCCGCCGACATGCGTCATAGGTTTGAGTTTCTTGGTATTCGTTGGACACCAAAACCAAAATCAGGTTGCTGGATTTTCTCGGCAACCCAAGTCCGCTCAATATCCCAGACGAACCCCAATAGCTTGCCCAGCCCATTTCATAGGCCCCCCCTCACCCCACCGGCAAGGCCGTCGTCTTGAACACCGTGCGCAGCGCAAAACTTGACTGCATCCCCTGAACCCCCGGCAAACGCGCCAGATACTGGCGGTGGATGCGGGCAAAGTCCTCGGTGTTCTCCGCCACCACTTTCAACAGATAATCTGCCGATCCGGCCATGAGGTGACATTCCAGCACATCCGGGATCCGGGCCACGGACTTTTCAAAGGAATCCAGAATGTCATCTGCCTGACCGCGCAATGTAATCTCGACAAATACGGTTGTCGGCACGTTCAGTTTACGCGCGTCCAGCAGGGCGACATAGTCGCGGATATACCCTTCCTTCTCCATCCGCTGAACCCGCCGATGGCAGGCGGAGGGGGACAGGTGCACATCATCTGACAGGTCGGCATTCGACATGCGCCCATTGCGTTGAAGCGCCCTCAGGATACGTCGATCAATCTCATCAAGGCTCATTGCTGCAATATTCTCGCGCACTTCGACTGATATGCGCAATTATATCCCACAATGACCACCGAACGCCACGGTAATTCGTGCGACATTGCGCCTGACACTGCCTAAATAACGGGCAGATTGAGAACAACAGCGCATGTCAGGGAGTGCAACATGAGAATCGGATGTCCAACAGAGATCAAACCGCAGGAGTTCCGCGTCGGCCTTACGCCCAGCGCGGCACTGGAGGCGGTCAACAATGGCCATGAGGTGATTGTCCAGAAAGGGGCAGGTATCGGCGCCGGTTTTGACGATGCGGCCTATGTTGCCGCAGGCGCGTCCATCATCGACACAGCCGAGGAAATCTTTGCCAGCGCCGACATGATCGTGAAGGTCAAGGAGCCACAGGCCGGCGAGCGCAAGATGCTGCGCGAGGGTCAGTTGCTCTTTACCTACCTGCACCTTGCCCCCGATCCTGAACAGACCAAAGACCTGATGGACTCCGGTTGTACCGCCATCGCCTATGAAACGGTCACGGATCGCAACGGCGGTCTGCCCTTGCTGGCCCCGATGTCCGAAGTGGCCGGACGTCTGGCCCCGCAGGTCGGTGCATGGACGCTGCAAAAAGCCAACGGCGGGCGCGGTGTTCTGATGGGGGGTGTGCCGGGTGTCGGCCCGGCCCGTGTCATGGTGATCGGCGGCGGTGTTGTCGGCACCCACGCGGCGCGGATTGCTGCGGGCATGGGCGCGGATGTCACGGTACTGGATCGGTCATTGCCGCGCATGCGGTATCTCGACGACGCATTTGGCGGTGTGTTCAAGACGTCCTATGCGTCCGCACAGAACACCATCGAACTGGCCCGCGAGGCGGACCTGATCATCGGTGCGGTTCTGATCCCCGGTGCGGCGGCACCCAAACTTATCAGCCGTGCGCAATTGAGCGAGCTGAAACCCGGCGCCGCGCTTGTGGATGTGGCAATCGATCAGGGCGGATGCTTTGAAACGTCCAAGGCCACGACCCATCAGGACCCGGTCTATGAGGTCGATGGCATCATGCATTATTGTGTGGCCAACATGCCCGGCGCGGTTGCGCGCACCTCGACCATCGCTCTTGGAAACGCGACAATGCCGTTCATGCTGGCGCTTGCCAACAAAGGGTGGCGTCAGGCCTGTGCCGATGATGAACATCTGCTGGCGGGCCTGAATGTACATGCGGGCAAGCTGACGTACCATGCGGTGGGGCTGGCGCTTGGCATTGATGTGCTATCCCCCCGGCTGGCACTCAAGGACTGAACGCACTGACGCCCCGGAATTGCTCCGGGGCGTCTTTTTCAGGCACGTCCGGCCCCCGGTAAAACGCCAGGGGCCAGCCTTTGCCGCCATGACACCAGGATCAGGCTTTCTTGAGTTCCGTCAGGATTTCCGCCAGAAGTTCTTCCTGCGTCGGGCCTTTTGGAGCCGCGGGTGCCGTTTCTTCCTCTTCCTTTGCCGCCGCATCCTTGACACGGTTGACCATCTTGACCAGCAAGAACACCACCCAGGCGATAATCAGGAAATTGATGATCGCCATGATGAAGGCACCGATGGCAAAAACTGCGGCCCCGGTTTCACGGGCGGCATCAAGTGTGGCACCCTCTGGTACGTCACCCGACAACACCGCGTAAATGTTGTTGAAATCAACGCCGCCCAACACCAGACCGATGATCGGATTAATCAGATCACCCACCAACGACGTCACGATTGCCGTGAACGCGGCTCCGATAATGATACCAACCGCCATGTCCATCACATTGCCCTTGGCAATGAAGCCCTTGAATTCTTGAAGCATTTTCCGTCCCTTTTCTATTTTGTACGTCCGACATCACCAGCGCATCGGTTCGCACCCGCACTCCCATTATCATATCTGTGCAGGACCAGTGCCCTAATATTTGGGGGAATAATTTCTCACTCTTGTCATAGTCATTCAGGAGACAAGATATGGCCGATCTTTGCGCTTTTTCCATTCCACAACGATGGCCCGCTGATCGCTGTCCCAACCAACGACCGGCGATGGGCGTCAAGCCGATGACCGCATTTCGGCCGCGATCTTTTCTGCAATCATGATTGTGGGTGCATTTGTATTGCCCCCGATCAGACGCGGCATCACCGAGGCATCAACCACGCGCAGCCCTTCTACGCCATGCACCCGCGCATCCGGCCCTACCACGGCCATATCGTCGACACCCATCTTGCAGGTGCCAACAGGATGATAGATCGTATCGGCCCGTTTGCGGATGTCCGCCTCAAGGCCGATGTCGCCGCCATCATGAGGGTACAGCCGCTTGCCGCGCCAGGGATCAAGCGGCGGTGCGGTCAATATCTGTTCCATCTGGCGTGCGCCTTTCATCAAGACAGCCAGATCGCGAGGGTCAGACAGGAAATCAGGATCAATCCTCGGTGCAGCACCGGGTTTGGCAGAGTTCAGGCCGACCTGCCCCCGCGAATGCGGACGCAAGGCGCAGACATGTGAAGAAAACCCATGTCGAAAATGAAGTTTGCGCATGTGATCGTCCACAATCCCCACGACAAAATGCAGTTGCAGATCGGGACGGGTCAGGGCCGGATCGGACTTGAGAAACGCGCCCCCTTCTGCAAAGGGCGTGGCAAACATGCCGCCACCGTCCCTGCGCCACCGCAGCCCGGCCTTGGCCAGCTGCATCAACCCCGATGGGTTCAGGCCGACCACATCCGACCGTTTTGAGTGATAGCTAATCACATAGTCCAGATGGTCCTGAAGGTTCTGGCCAACCCCCGACAGATCATGTTTGACCTCGATCCCATGCGGCGCCAATTCATCGCGGGGTCCGATCCCGCTTAACATCATCAACTGTGGCGATCCGAATGCCCCTGCGCTCAGGATGACCTCCTTGCGCGCCTCAACCTGCATGACCTTGCCGCCATAACGCACCTGAACACCGGTCGCGCGGTTGTCCTCCACCACGACCTTTTGCGCCTGGGCCTTGGTCAGGATTGTCAGGTTGGACCGCCGACGGACGGATTGCGGCAGATAGGCCGCCGCAGCGCTGCATCGCTCGCCTTTGGTCTTGCCGTCATAAAACTGAGTGACCTGATACAGCCCCGCGCCTTCCTGTTCGGGGCCATTGAAGTCGGTATTGTGACGGACCTGCTGTTCACCTGCCGCGTCTATGAAGGCTTGCGATATTGCACGCGGCTCTGACTGGTTCGTGACCTGCAATGGTCCGTCACCGCCGTGCAGTGCGTCCGCACCATGCGCGTTCCCTTCAGATTTCCGGAAATACGGCAGCACGGCATCCCAGTTCCAGCCGTCGCACCCCATATCAGCCCATTCATCATAATCGTCCGGGTGCCCGCGCACATACAACATTGCGTTGATGGCGCTTGATCCGCCCAACGCCTTGCCGCGCGGTTGAAAGCCACGCCGCCCGTCCAGCCCCGCCTGTGGAACGGTCCGAAAGGCCCAGTTGTTGATTTTTGGTCGCCCCGACACCATCGCTGCGACCAGCGCCGGAGCGCGCACAAATATGCCGCGCCCTGATCCGCCAGCCTCAATGAGGCACACCGACCGGCTCGCATCTTCGCTAAGCCGTGACGCCATCACGCAGCCCGCCGACCCGCCGCCCACAATCACAAAATCAAACTGCATATCATCTCCCGAAACTGGTCGAAGGTTATGCAGGACGGCAACGAAAGCAAAGGACGACGGTACGTCCGGTGTGCAGACTAGCCCGGCAATTCGCCGGTCAGCACATACCGCAGGATCTGTACAACCTGAGCCGGTTCGGATGCGACCGCCAGTGCCGCGGCATCCACTTCCTTGAGCGCATGCGCGTGATCGGGGCCGTGCAAGACAATCAATGACTTGCCAAGAGCAGAAGCAACGCCTGCATCAAAGGCCGCGTTCCATTGCTTGTATTGCGCACCAAACCGCACGACAACAACATCCGCATCCTCAATACCCTTGCGGGTCCGTATCGCGTTCATCTGCGCGCCTTTGCGATCGTGCCAGAACTTGTCCGGCTCCGCCCCCAGGATTGCCACACCACAATCGTCACTGGCCGCGTGGTCGGTCACGGGGCTGTTGAACGTCACCTCCAGCCCTTTGGACCCATCAACGATCTGTTCGCGCCAATCGGTGTGAATTTCGCCTGATAAATAGACCTTGAGCATCATGTCCTCCGCAACTGTTGGCACAGACATAGCATCCTCAGCGCCAAGGTCTATGTCCGCCGGGCAACGATGTAGCGGCTCATCGCGGGATAGCTGGCTGTCTCGATGATCTTGAACCCGGCATCCGCAGTCATTGCTTCCAGCTCCCGAAAACTCAGATACCGCAGGCCGGGTGCCTTGCCGAACACCTGCATCACCGGAATGATTGCGCGAAACAGAAACCGTTTGAACCCGATGGAGGGTTCGGCCAGACAGGGGGTCTTGGTGATCAGCAAGTTGCCGGATGCCATTTCACGCGAAAGCACCTTGAGAATTCCCTCCGGATCGTCGGTGAGATGCAGAATGTTGAACCCCATGACAACATCCATGCCTGCGGCCCCCCGCGCGGACTCGTCGGCGGAACGCACCTCGAACCGCAGATTTTCGATTTGCTGGCCCTGTGCCTTTTCCAAGGCAATGCGCGTCATCTCCGGCGATATATCGGTTCCGGTGAATTCGGCCACATCCCCGGCCAGCAACAAGGCCGTCGATCCGGTGCCGCATCCGATCTCAAGCACCTTATCGGTGCCACTCAGATAGCTTCGCGTGCGTTCCAGCGTATATTCATACGCCTGCGTGTCACGAATCGGAGCAGCCGCGTATTTGGGGGCCAGCCGGTCCCAGAATCGTACCGTATCAGTCATGTCATTCTCCCTTGGCTCTTATATGCCAGCGTATGGATAATGGGGGAATTGACGAAATTTGCAGCCTATATATACGTATTTGCATGGATTTGGACCAAATCGACTGGAACCACCTGCGCGCCTTTCTGGCAACGGCTGATCGGGGGTCTCTTTCTGCGGCGGCCCGCACACTTGATCTGACTCAACCGACCCTCAGCCGCCAGATCGCGGCGCTGGAAGATGCGCTTGCGCTGATGTTGTTTGAACGCAATGGCCGTGCATTGACGCTGACGGATGCCGGCCGTGAATTGCTGCATCATGCCCGCGACATGGGTGGGGCCGCGGCGCGGCTGGCGCTGTCGGCAAGCGGTCAACGCTCGGGTCTGGGCGGTCTGGTCCGGATAACCGCAAGCGACATGATGTCGGCATATGTCTTGCCCCGGATCGTGCGCAGCATCCGGTTGCGTGCGCCCCAGATCACGGTTGAAGTTGTCGCGTCCAATGACGTCGAAGACCTCATGCGCCGGGATGCAGATATTGCGGTCCGTCATGTCAGACCGGAACACCCCAACCTGGTGGCGCGCCTGCTGCGGGAAAAGTCAGGGCACTTCTATGCCGCGACACGCTATCTGGACTCCCGCGGCCGCCCGGAGACGGTGTCAGATCTGTCAAAACATGACTGGATTGCCGTTGGTCAGGTGTCCCGTATGCATGGATACATGACCGGGATGGGTATCCCGATCGAACCAGAGGATTTTCGCGTCATTTCCCAAAGCGGGCTGGTTGCATGGGAAATGTGCAAGGCCGGCCTTGGTATCTGTCCGATGGACGATCAAATGGCGGCCAATACTCACGGGCTTGAACGTGTATTGCCCGCGCAACTTCATGTGGAGTACCCGGTCTGGCTTGTAACCCACCGCGAAATTCACACCAGCCCGAGGATCAGGCTGGTTTTTGATCTGTTGGCCGAAGCCCTGTCCTAGCTGCGCAGGCTGCCGCCCGTTGCCTTGGTGACTTTGTCGACGACCTTGGCACCGACCGCTTCGATGTCGGCGTCTTTCAGGGTCGCGTCACGGGGCTGCAACCGCACGGTGATCGCCAGCGATTTCTTGCCCTCGCCCAATGACCCTCCGATGAACTCATCAAAGACGCGCACGTCTTCGATCAACGCCTTGTCCGCACCCATCGCGGCATTCACCAGCGTCAATGCCTCGACATCTGCATCCACTACGAAGGCAAAGTCGCGCTCAACCGCCTGCAAATCGCTGATCTTGAGGGCGGCACGGGTCGCTCCGGTTTTGCGCGGCATCGGCACGTCCTCGGGCCAGAGCGAAAAGGCCATCGCAGGGCCTTTTACATCCATTGCCGCAAGGATTTTCGGGTGCACTTCGCCAAAGATGCCCAGCACCTTTTTTGGTCCCAGACAGATCATCCCATGCCGCCCCGGATGCCACCAGTCAGCGGCACCGCGCAGGATCTGGACCTTGGCGGGGGCACCCATCGCAGCAAGCACCGCTTCAGCGTCCGCCTTGACGTCATAGACATCTACAGGCCGGGATGCGCCGTGGACATCCTTTGGCCCGGTACGGCCCACCAACAGGCCGGACACCAGCAGATGTTGCTCCGTCGGTTCGCCGCCGTGAAACGCCGGTCCCACCTCAAACAAAGCCATGTCCGCAAAGCCGCGCGCCTGATTGCGGGCTGCCGCCTGCAACAGACCGGGCAACAACGCAGGCCGCATATGGCTCATGTCTGTGCTGATCGGGTTTTCCAGCATCGTGGCGTCCGTCCCGCCCCCAAACAACGCAGCGGATGCCTGATCTATGAAACTGTAGGTTACGCATTCGTTGTATCCCAGTGCCGCACAGGTCCGCCGCGCAGCGCTCTCGCGTCGTTGCATCGGGGACAGGATCGGGCGCGGCACTCCGTCGCCCAACCGCGGCAGCGGCACGCCTTCCAACTTGGTCAACGATGCGATGCGCGCCACTTCCTCCACCAGATCGGCCTGGCCAAGAACATCAGGTCGCCAGCTTGGCACCTGGGCCATGTCACCCTCTAGGGTGAAGCCCAGCGCCTCAAGCGTCGCGCGCTGTGTGGCGGCGGGAATGCTCATGCCAACCAGCGACTGCACCCTGTCGGTATCCAGCCTGTAGGCCCGGCGCGTATCCGGGATCGCGCCCGCGACGACCACATCGGATGGCTCTCCGCCCGCATGGTCAAGGATCATCCGCGTCGCATGTTCGATCCCGCGCGGGGTCCATTCCGGGTCGATCCCCCGTTCAAACCGATAGCGCGCATCAGAGTTGATCTTGAGCGCGCGCCCTGTGTATGCGGTGCGGATCGGATCGAAGTAGGCCGCTTCGACAAACACGTTCGTCGTCTCATCGGTGCAGCCCGACGGCAGGCCGCCCATCACGCCACCGATGCTCTCGACCCCGTTGGCGTCGGAAATCAGCGTCATACCTGCGGCAAAGGTGTATTCCTTTTCGTCCAGACCCATAAGTGTTTCGCCGCCCTCGGCCCGGTGAACGCGCAGCACATTGCCCGCGATCTTGTCCGCGTCAAAAACGTGCAGGGGGCGGTTGCGATCATAGGTAAAGAAGTTCGTCACATCGACAAGGAACGAGATCGGGCGCAACCCGACGGCACGCAGAGCATCTTGCAACCATGCGGGGCTTGGCCCGTTTTTGACCCCCCGGATCACCCGGCCATAAAACACCGGACATTGGTCCAGCGTATCGTTGTCGATTGTCACGACCACCGGACACGGGAACATCCCCGGCACAGCATCGGTGTCACGCGCCTTGAGTGTGCCCAACCCCCGCGCCGCCAGATCGCGCGCAATCCCGCGCACGCCCAGCGCATCGGGCCGGTTGGGTGTAATCGCAATCTCGATCACCGGGTCCACCTTGGCGGGATCGTTCACAGCCAGCCAGTCAACAAAGGATTGGCCAACCTCGCCTGACGGCAATTCGATGATCCCGTCATGCTCTTCGGACAGCTCCATTTCACGTTCGGAGGCCATCATGCCATAGCTCTCGATGCCCCGTATCTTGCCCACACCGATGGTTGTATCAATGCCCGGCACGTAGACGCCCGGCTTGGCAACCACAACGGTGATCCCCTCGCGTGCGTTGGGCGCGCCGCAGATGATCTGCTTGAGACCTTCGTCGGTCTCGACCTGACACACCCGCAGCCGATCCGCGTCGGGATGCTTTTCTGCCGATTTCACAAACCCGATGGTAAAATCACGCAGCCGCGCACCGCGGTCCTCCACGCCTTCGACCTCCAGACCAAGGTCCGTCAGGGTTTCACAAATCTCGTCAATAGATGCATCCGTTTCCAAATGATCCTTGAGCCAGGAAAGCGTGAATTTCATGGGGTATTCCTCGTACATGAACTTGCTGCGTTCGGTACCTCCAAATGCGGCGGGTTTCAATGCAGCATGCGCTCCGTTGCCCCGCCGACCTTGCCGCTGTGGGATTTTCAAACGGTGCCACCCCCCAAACCGCGCAATCGGCCACATCCGCGCGCTGGCAAGCCGAGACCCAGGACAGGAACCTCAGGGACCAGAAAATCACCCTCCATCCCACTTGTGTCGATATTTTTTTGCCCCTACTCCTTTCGATCACGATCTTTGGAAAGGAGCCTTGCATGGCAAAGACCATCGTCAACAGCTGGAACGAATGGGATCCGTTGAAACATGTAATTGTTGGCCGCGCCGACAACTGCCATATCCCACCAGAGGAGCCGGCTCTTGATGCCAAAGTACCCGAAGACAGCGACATGCGCGGTCAATGGGGGCGACGCCCGCAGGAAACCATAGATCGCGCGAATGAGCTGTTGGACAATTTCGCCGCCATGCTGGAAAAACGCGGAGTGCGTGTGGACCGCCCGACATGTATTGATCATGCGCTGCCTGTGACAACGCCAGATTTTCATACCGAAAGCCAATTCGGCTGCATGCCGCCCCGCGATGTTCTGTTGACAGTCGGGTCCGAGATGCTTGAGGCGACAATGTCCTATCGCTGTCGCTGGTTCGAATATCTGAACTATCGCCCGCTGATGCAGCAGTATTTTGACGAAGACCCGAATTTCCGCCATGAGTCCGCGCCAAAACCGCGCCTGACAGATGCGGATTACCACCCCGATTACCTGAGCGAAAAGATTGGCGATGCCAAGCGGCTTGAGTGGGCTGCCAAGAAATTCTTTGTCACCACCGAGGAAGAGCCGCTCTTTGACGCCGCCGATGTGCTACGCTTTGGCCGTGACCTTGTGGTGCAGCATGGGTTCACCACAAACCTCAAAGGCATCGAATGGCTGCGCCGCCATTTCCCCAATCATCGTGTCCATACTGTCAACTTCCCCGGTGATCCCTATCCGATCCACATTGACGCGACCTTTACACCACTGCGCCCCGGTTTGATCCTGAACAACCCGCAGCGCCGCCTGCCCGACGACCAGCGGACCATGTTCGAGACAAATGGCTGGGAAATTGTCGATGCGGCCCAGCCGGCACACAACTCCCCACCGCCGTTGTGTTATTCTTCGACCTGGCTGTCCATGAACGTGCTGGTGCTGGACCCCAAAACCGTCTGCGTGGAGAAATCCGAAGTCTATCAGGCCGAGCAGATGGACAAACTGGGCATGGAGGTGGTCGAGGTCGAATTGCGCGACGCCTACGCCTTTGGGGGCGGCTTGCATTGCTGCACGGCGGATGTCTACCGCGAGGGCGGATGCGAAGACTATTTCCCCGGTCTTTCAGCGTAGCATCAACGGAACCGCAATCCCCAACGGGGCGGCCGTTCCAAGGGCATTGCCTGAAAATGGCTGTTCGGGTTTGCGGTTTTCTGCCACTCGGTTACCATGACGGTATAAACCGACTGGCAAGGATCGCATTGATGTTCAATCCAACGGCCACCGTGGCAACCGCCTTCGGCGAGTATCTGTCCGCAACTTATCTTGAGTACTTTTCGGGCCGGAACGAAGAACACGCTGCTTATATCAAAGGCGGTGCGCGCATGGTGCTTGAGCGGCTGGGCAACTCCGATGCGCTCTATCACAATGGTGAACATACGATGATGGTCACACTTGTGGGCCAGCAGATCATTCGCGGGCAATTGGTGAACCGGTCCTTGCATCCTGACGACTGGCTGCATTTCATCATGGCGTTGCTGATCCACGACATCGGGTATTCCCGGCAAATTCTGGACGGTGACACCGAAACCGAAGTGGTCATCAACGAGGCGGGGGATACAATCAGCCCGCCGCGGGGCGCCTCGGACGCATTTCTCGCCCCTTACCATGTGGAGCGCGGCAAGATGTATGCCCGCCAGCGTTTTGGGAAATCATCGCTGATTGATGCAGAACGGATTGCAGAGGCGGTGGATTTCACCAATTTCCCGGTCCCGCCGGAAGACAAGTACAAATGCACCGAAAGCGAACCCGCCCTTGTCCGCGCCGCCGATCTGATCGGGCAGATGGCCGATCCGTTTTATCACCGCAAGATTGCCGGCCTTTATCACGAATTTGTCGAAACGGGCATGGCGGCCAAACTGGGCTATGAAACACCGATGGACCTTATGGAGCAGTTTCCAAATTTCTTCTGGTCACAGGTCAATCCTTTGATCGGACCGGCCCAACGACATCTCGAACAAACAATGGAAGGCAAGCAGTGGGTCGCCCAGCTATACAACCATGTCTTTCAGGTGTCCCATCGCGCCAGCTGCCTTGGGCCGTTTCCGGGGCCCGGTGAGGGTTGATGCCTGGTTGGTGGACTCTGGGTTGGATGACCGCTGTGAGCCCAGAGTCACCAATGCTGCGGCGTTGTTCAATGTCTGCTTCGGTGGCACATGGGGCAAAAGTTCCGGAGCGATTGGTTTTGATTTATTCCGCTCTCTTTCTGTTATGTTTGATCCTCGCTCCACTTTTGGCGAGTATTCGCAGCTGGAAGCCTGCCGCGCTGTTCTTTGCTGTAGCAGTTGTGTACGCAATTTTCGGCGCAGTCAGCTTCGCGCAAATCCAAATTGCTCTGAGTCAGGTCCGAGAAGCAGAACCCGCATATCATGACACCTACTACGTGGTGAGCCACGGCCACTTCCTGTGGAACATTGGCATCGCTATGGCGGTCTTCGGTGCAATAACTTGGATACAAACGCGTTT
>CAXBKL010000002.1:0-86985 GCA_963976125.1 uncultured Sulfitobacter sp.
AGGGTGAGGTCGTCGTTTTGGGGCATAGCGATGCAGGCGTCGATGATGTCGTGACGGATGCCTTGGTCTTTGAGGTAGACTTTGAGGCGGTCGTGGAGGAAGCCGAGGAGGTTAGCCTTCGGCTCATCGTACTCACCGATAAATGGCTCTAACGTCCCGTTGCCAAACTGATTCATAGCATAATCTAGCGTGACCGAACTATTCAGGGATAGATCATTCTCAACCAATATCCTTATCACCCCCAACGCAGCCCGCCGCAAAGCAAAGGGATCCTTGCTCCCCGTCGGCTTCTCATCAATCGCCCAGAACCCGGTCAGCTTGTCGATCTTCTCCGCCAGCGCCACGGCTACCGACACCGGTGCCGTTGGCACATCGTCGGACGGCCCCAAAGGCGCGTAATGTTCCTCTGCCGCCGCTGCCACCGCGTCTGACATCCCCGCCGCGCGCGCATAATAACGGCCCATCAGCCCCTGCAATTCAGGGAATTCATAGACCATCTCGGAGGACAGATCCGCCTTGGCCACCCGCGCCGCCGCTTCGGCCTCATCCGCATCGGCACCGACCATCGGGGCCAATTCACGCGCCAGCACCGCCATACGATCGATCAACTCGGCCTGCGTGCCCAGCTTGTTGTGGAAGGTGACGTTCTCCAGCGCTTTGACCCATGTCGCCATGCCATCCTCGGATGTGGCAACCCGCAGGTCGTTTTCCCAGAAAAATTTGGCATCGGCCAGCCGCGCCGACAGCACCTTTTCATTTCCCGCCAGAATCGTGGCACCCTCATCGGCGGTGGTCCGGTTGGCAACGGTGACGAATTTCTCAATCCGGCCCGTCTTGGGGTTGCGCACGGAAAAAAACTTCTGATGCTCCTTCATCGAGGTCTGCAAAACCTCCGGCGGCAGGCCCAGAAAATTCTCCGCAATCGGCCCCATCAACACCACCGGCCATTCGACCAGCCCCGCAACCTCGGCCAGCAATCCCGCGTCCTCGACCACTTCAAGACCCCCGGCAAAGGCCATGTTGGTGGCATCATGCCAGATCGCTTGCGCTCGTTCATCGGCGCGCAGTATCACATATGCGCGTTTCAATCTGGCTTCGTAATCGTCAAAGTTGCTGACTGTGATTGGATCGGGCGCCATGAAGCGATGGCCGTAGGTGACATTGCCTGCGGTGATCCCATCAACCTCCATCGGCACCACCTCGGCCCCGTCATCGGCGGTGATTAGCGCGATGATGGAATGCAGCGGGCGCACCCATTTCAGGCTCCCCGCGCCCCAGCGCATCGACTTGGGCCAGGGGAAATTGCGAATGGTGTGTTCCAGCACCTCGGCCACGATCTCGGCTGCGGGCCGTCCGGGTTTTTTGATGCGCGCAAAAAGGATCTTGCCCTTGGGCGTGTCGCGTTCTTCCAGATCGTCGCGCGACACGCCTGCGCCGCGCAAAAACCCTTCGATGGCCTTTTCCGGCGCGTCGGCCTTCGGGCCTTTGCGTTCCTCGACTTGTCGGGGGCTGGCGTCAAGCATCCCTTCAACTGTCAGCGTCAACCGGCGCGGCGTCGAAAAGGCGGCGGCAGAGGCATAGGTCAGGCCCGCTTCCACCAGTCCGTTGGTCATCAGCTTTTGCAGGTCCGCCGCGGCACGGGATTGCATGCGGGCGGGGATTTCTTCGGAAAAAAGCTCAATCAGCAGGTCTGGCACTGTGTTGGTCCTTGCAGGCGGGCGTTTGGAGGGTGGATAGCGGGATGACCCCGAGGGGTCCAGCCCCGATCAATCCGGGGGCGGGCGGGGGCATTCCTCGCCCACAATCGTGCCGTCATAGGCTTTTTCGCCACAATCGTTCAACTCGTGCCAGACATACCCGCGCCCGTCCTGGGTGATGGCAACCACCCGATCGACGCCAAAGGCGATGTTTTTCTGGCCCAGAAACGTCAACGCCGTGCCTGCCTCAAGCTCCGCCCCGATGGCGGCGGCGTCAAAGCAGTCGAACCACCCCGGCGCATTGCGCGGGTCGATGTCGGGCATCAGCACATAGGTTTCAGTGAGCATCGGCAGGCTGAGTTCAGTGGAAAAGCACGCCCGGTACCGGATCGGAGAGCTTTCGGCGTCGATGGCCTGAAAGGCGTCAAAGGAAATGGTTTCGGGTTCCTGCGTCGCCAGTGAGACCAGGGCGACGTCCTCTTTGGTCACGGTTTCATAGAACCCGTAGACCTGCAGGTAATACAGGCCCACGCCCGCAATCAACGCAGACAACATGATAGCGATTCCCATGATTTTACCGGTCATTCTGACACCTCATAGCCTTAGTTTTCAAAGCATCCGGCATCATTGCCCGCGTGTGGGGGTTTTCACTCAATGCCGGAACCCCAAGCCGAAACCGAGCACATCTTCATCCAGCAAGACATTGGGTTTGGCCGGAGAATCCATTCGCGCAGGATTGCCGGCGACATTCACAGTTGCCGTGATCTGATCCGCCTGCTCTGTCAAAGCAGCAATCAAATCGGTGTTCCGGCCATCGGACACCCGGGCCACAGTCTCAGGTGCCAACGCCAGGCAGACAGAGTGGTCGGTGGCTGCAACACCCGTTCCGGATACCAAAGCACGAACACTGCCTGCCATTTCAATGTCGAAGCTGATGTGCATCAAGCGGCCTCTCCGGTCCAGCCGCCCGCCCGCGTCTGCACAAAGGCATCCGCACACATTTTGGCCAGGGCGCGCACACGCCCGATATAGGCCTGCCGTTCAGTGACGGAAATCACGCCACGCGCGTCCAGCAGGTTGAACATGTGGCTGGCCTTGATGCATTGGTCATAGGCCGGATGCACCATGACGATGCGCTTGCCGGTCTTGGGGTCCAAGGGGGGTTGCTCAAGGATCATCTTGCAATGGGCCTCCGCCTCCTCGAACTGACGCAGCAACACCTCGGTGTTGGCGGTATCAAAATTCCAGCGCGCGTATTCTTCTTCGGTCTGTTTGAACACATCCCGGTAGGTCAGCGGGATCAGCGCATCGGGATCGTTAAACGGCATGTCCATCACGTGATCGACGCCCAACACATACATCGCCAGGCGCTCAAGACCATAGGTCAGCTCACCCGAAACCGGGTGGCAGTCGTGACCGCCGACTTGCTGGAAATAGGTGAACTGGCTGACTTCCATGCCGTCGCACCACACCTCCCAGCCCAAACCCCAGGCACCCAATGTCGGGCTTTCCCAATCGTCTTCGACAAAACGGATGTCGTGCAGGTCCATGTTGATGCCGATGGCCTCAAGCGAGCCGAGGTAAAGCGCCTGCAAATCTGGAGGGCTGGGTTTGATGAGCACCTGATACTGGTAATAATGCTGCAATCTGTTGGGGTTCTCGCCATAGCGCCCGTCGGTGGGGCGGCGGGACGGCTGGACATAGGCGGCGGCCCAGGGCTGTGTGCCAAGCGAGCGCAGGGTTGTCGCAGGATGGAAGGTACCGGCTCCGACCTCCATGTCATAGGGCTGCAACACCGCACAGCCTTTTTCGGCCCAGTAATTCTGCAATGCCAGAATGATGGCCTGAAACGAACGGGGTGTCTGGGTCGGTCCTGACATCGAAAATCCACCTGTAACTACGCGCGCCTTACCTACGGGGCTGCCCCGCCATGGTCAATCAGCCGCATGACGTAAATTGCAATGGGTTCCCAGTGGTCTTTCGACCGCTTTCCTGCTTATCTTCTACGAAGATCGATTCATGAGTGAAAATGACAATGACACGCTATTTTTCGGCCCCTTTTTTGGTCCTTGCGGCCCTGATCCTGAGCATTTCCGTATTTATGGCCCGCTCCGCCCATGCCCAGTCGTCTGATGACGATATTGTGTGGGTGCAGATCGAAGCCCAGCCCAGCCTGCGCCTGGCAACACAGAGCGCCCGCGAATACGCCGCCGAAATCGAGGATGTGAATGGTTTCTCGCTTGGTGGCGGCTGGTACGGCATTGCGCTTGGCCCTTACCGGCGCGCAGACGCGGAGTTGGTGTTGCGCGCATATCGCCGGGACCGGGTGATCCCGCGTGACAGTTATATTCAGGTTTCCAGCCGTTTTCGACAGCAATTCTGGCCGGTTGGCGCAAACGTCCTCAATCAGGGCGTCGTTGATGCCCCGGCTTCGGTGGACACCACCCAGACCGAAGCGCCCGCTCAGGAAACACCGCAGGCCGTGCCCGAGGCCGCCCCCGTACCCGCAGATGAAACCGTGCAGGAAGCCCGGCGCAGCGAACGCGCCCTGTCGAGACAGGAACGGCAGGATCTGCAAACGGCGCTGCAATGGGCGGGGTTCTACACAGCCGCCATTGACGGGGCCTTTGGCCACGGCACGCGACGGTCCATGTCGGATTGGCAGCAAGCAAATGACCATGAAGTGACCGGTGTCCTGACCACGCTGCAACGCGCGGCATTGATCGCGCAATATAATGCGGTACTGGATGGTCTTGGTCTGGAGGTGGTCCGCAACGACACCGCTGGGATCGAGATGATGATGCCCACTGCCGAAGTGGCCTTTGCGAAGTTCGAGCCGCCCTTTGCCCATTATGATCCAACCGGCGACATCGGTGCGCGGGTGCTCCTGATAAGCCAGGCGGGCGATCAGAACACACTTTTTGGCCTATATGACATCATGCAGACGCTTGAGATTGTCCCGCTGGAAGGCCCCCGCGAACGCAATAATAGATCCTTTTCTCTGATCGGTGAAAACGCCCGGACCGTCAGCGAAACCCAGGTCTCGCTGCAAGATGGGCAGATCAAGGGGTTCACCCTGATCTGGCCCGCCGGTGACGAAGAACGCCGCACGCGGGTCATTGCGGAAATGGCCAAGTCGTTTGCCCGCGTCCCCGGTGTAATGGACGCCGCAGAGGGCAGCGAAACGGAACAGGCGATTGACCTGATTTCGGGGCTGCAAATCCGCCAGCCCAAGGTATCGCGGTCCGGCTTTTTCATTGATGGCGACGGTGCGGTGGTCACCACCTCAGAAGCGGTGCAATCATGCACCCGCCTGACCATCGACGGCGACACCGAAGCGGAAGTGATCTCCGAAGATGCCGCGAACGGCATTGCCCTGCTGAAACCCAGCAGTGCCCTGGCCCCACTTGCCATCGCGTCATTCAACACCGGCGTGCCGCGATTGCAGTCCGAAATTTCCGTGGCCGGCTATTCCTATGAAGGGGTGCTGAGTGCGGCGACCCTGACCTTTGGAACGCTGGCGGATGTGCAGGGGTTGCAGGGCGAGGATACGCTGAACCGGCTGAGCCTGTCCGCCCAGCAAGGCGACGCAGGAGGACCGGTCTTTGATGCCAGCGGCAATGTCATGGGCATGTTGCTGCCCCGGATCGAAGGCGGACGGCAGTTGCCCGAAGACGTCAGCTTTGCACTGACCTCCGCCGCAATTGCCGAAGCAGCGAACCGCGCAGGCTTCCGGCTGAATGCGTCCGAGCGCACAGGGTCCATCGCCCCGCGCGACCTTCGTCGGGCCGCACAGGGGATGACTGTACTGGTCAGCTGCTGGGAATAATCCACGGCCCCGGACTTTTCAAAAAATCCGGGCGATTTTTGTTGCAGAAAATGGTCTCCGCCGCTCAGGAAACCGATCGGTTGCGGCCCGGACTTCTTCTAAAAAGTCCGAACCGATTTCTTCAAAGAAATCGCATCAGGCCACAACGGCAGGTGTCAGATAAATCAAGGTCGGCCCCTCGGCGCTGAACGCCTCTGTTACCGCTTCCTGCATTTGCGCGATCGTGGCCGGGGCCACTGCGACGGCACCAAAGGCTTCCGCCAGTTTCACAAAGTCCGGGTTGCGCGCAATCACCGCATTCGGTGCGATCTGCGCACGCACCATGCTGTCTTCGATCTCCTTGAGCTTGCCATTGTCCCAAAGAATGATCGGCAGGCTAAGGCCCAGCTCCACCGCCACACCCAGTTCCTGCATAGTGTAGTGGAACCCATAATCGCCGATGATCGCCATCGTGGGCAACCCGCGCCGCGCCACCGCACCCCCAATGGCGGCCGGCGTGGCATAGCCAAGCGTGCCGAAACCATATGGATGGTGCCAGTGGCCTGGACGGTCCATATCCCAGACTTCCTTGGCCACATAGGCAAATTGCGTCATGTCCGAATAAACCATTGTTTCAGGTGGCACGACCGCGCGCAGCGCGTCGCACAGCGGTACGATGCCGGGGCGCTCGGCGTCCGTCTCGGCACGCCACCGGGCGCGATGTCTGGCCACGTCCTCTGCCGACCACAATGTGTTCGCAGAGTGATCCGCCAGCGCTTCGTTCACAGCGTCCAGTGTCACGACAGCATCACACAAGAACCCTTCGAATTCGGCCAGCGGGCTCCCCGCCAAATTCTCAGGGTCAATGTCTATGCGAATGGTTCGGCACTTTTGACCCAGGTCATCTCTCCACAGGTCAACTTCGGCCAGCTCTGAACCAACGACAACCACAAGATCCGCCTGTTCAAAAATCGACGCAGACTCCGGTCTTGCCAAAGCAGCGCCAAAGAAAAGTGTTTGGTCCGAAGGCACAATTCCCCGGCCTGCATAGCTTACGAACGACGCGGCACCGCTTCGGGCCAGAAGGCTCCTGGTCAACGCGCTGGAAATGTTTTTGCCCCCCCCGCCAAAGACGAAAATGGGCCGTTTCGCGGCTTTCAGCGCCTCTGCAATCCTAGATACAAAAGACGGGTGCGTTAAAGGGAAATCAGGCTTGTTCCTTTCCCCGGTCGCTCGAAACGGTGTTTCCGCTGCATTGGCTTGCAGGTGCGCAATCGGCACCTGTATATGCTTTGATCTCGGGCGCTTGGTCTCGAACTCCACCAAAGCCCGGTCAATCAGCGCATAGGCGGCATCAGCCGAGAGCGCCGTTTCGGACCACTCGCACACGGTCCCGGCCGCAATCTCCTGATCCTTCATCTGGTGCAACTGCCCGCGGCGCGCCGCCGTTTCATCCAGACAGGAGGAAATCACCAGCATCGGCACGCTATCGGAATAGGCCTGTCCCATCGGGGTCATGATGTTGCACACCCCCGGCCCGGTGATGACATAGGCCACACCCGGCTTACCCGTCGCACGGGCATAGCCATCGGCCATGAACCCCGCGCCCTGCTCATGGCGCGCCAGCACATGAGCGATCCCGGCTTCTTCGATCCCGCGATACATTTCCTGATTATGGACGCCGGGAATGCCAAAAATCACATCCACCCCACGATCCTTGAGCATATGCGATATTTGCGCCCCCAGGGGTCGGGTTTGATCAGCCATCAGGCCCTCCAGAATTTAACGGTTAGAATGACGTAGACGGCCAGAAGCTCCAGCCGCCCAATCAGCATCGCAATGGACAAAATCCACTTTGCTGTGTTGTTCAGGCTGCTGAAATTTCCCGCCGGCCCGATGATGTCGCCCAAACCGGGGCCGATATTGGCCAATGCCGCCCCCGCGCCCGACACAGAGGTCACAAAATCCAGTCCCGTCATACTGAGCGCCACGGCAATCAGCCCCATGGTGACAATGAAAAACATGAAAAAGGACATGACCGAACTCAGCACATCCTGCCCCACGGGCCTGCCGTCATATCGCGGCTGAAACACACCGTGCGGCGACCGGATACGCTGTAGCTGGGCGCGGATCGAGGCAAAGACCAATTGATAGCGGAATATCTTGATCGAACAGGCGGTAGACCCCGCACATCCCCCGATCAGACCGATGAAGAAGAACAGGGCGACCGCAAAGGCACCCCATTGCATGTAGTCAACCGAGGCGTAGCCTGTCCCGGAAATGATCGACACGACATTGAACAGCGCCTTGCGAAAGGATTCCTCGAACGGCTGGCCGTATCGGCCCTGAAGCAACAGGATAATCACAAGGACCAACAAGACCACCGTCGCCAGAAACGCCCGCACCTGCGGGTCGCGGTGCAAGGCGGTGGCGTTGCCATTGATGAGTTGCACATAGCGCACAAACGGCAGGGCCGCGCTTATCATGAATACGGAGGCGACATATTCCGCCGGCCCGTCAAAGGCGCTGAAGGATGCGTCGTAGTTGGCAAATCCCCCGGTGGCGATGGTTGTGAAGGCATGCACCGTGGCATCGAACGGGTCCATTCCCACCGCCAGATAACTGAGCGCGCAGGCGGCTGTCAGGCCCAGATAGATCACCGAGATCTGGCTCGCTATCTCACCGGCACGGGGCAGGATCTTGCCAAAGGTATCGAACCCTTCGGATTTGAAGATCTGCATGCCGCCGACCTTGAGTTCCGGCAGGAATACCATTGCCACAACAATGATCCCGACCCCACCAAGCCATTGCAGGATACCGCGCCACAACAACAGCCCCTTGGGCAAGTCCTCCAGACCTGACAACACCGTCGACCCGGTGGTGGTCAAGCCGGACATGGCCTCGAAAAAGGCATCCGTAAACGTGGAGGCGGTGTCGCCCAGCATGAACGGCAACGCCCCGAAAACCGGCAGGAAAAGCCATACGCCGCTGGTCAGAAGAAAGGTCTGCTGGATTGTCAGCCCTTCACGAACCCCATTGGCGCAGGCCAGCGAAATGAGGCCGCCGGTCAGGGTCGTGATGACACCGGCGGCGACAAACACGCGCCAATGCCCCCGGCCCTCCGCGAGATCGACCAGCATGGGCAACACCATGGCAAGCCCAAGCACGGCGACCAAAAGGCCGACAACATATCCGACTGGGCGCAAATCCAACATGGTCGCAGCGTTGGCGCGGGACCGCAGAAGTGTCAAGCAGTCAGCTGCGCGATCTGACGCATCCGCAAAACCGTCTGCCGGGGTGCGGCGCGGCATCGCCCACCGCCCCTGCACAGTCGGTTGATCAGCCTGCTGCTTGCGCTCAAACGTAAAGCAGGTCGCGGAATACGTGCTGCACAATCTCGTCGCGCTTGATGTTCAGTTTGGCCAGTTCGGCGTCTGATTTCGCCTGCAGGGCCTCAACCGTTTCAAGCCGCCGCTCCATCGCGCGGTTGACCATCACGGCCCGTCCAACGGCCCCAAATGCCGCGCCAACCCGCGCAAAGAATGCCCGTGTCGCCGCGATTTCGTGAACCATGACCTGTGAAGGTTCGGAGATGTCTTGAAAAGCCATTGTGTTGTTCCCAATCATTTTCATGTCTGGGAGATACCTATGCTGCAGCGCAGCGGGGGAGTACCGCCAAATCTGCATAGCCGCCCTGCATGACAGGAGCGCGGGTGTCAGACCCTCCGCTATGAACAGCTCTGTTCGCACCACTGCGTCGCCTTGACTTGTCGCCAGGCAAGGACACTTTCCGGCAGTCCGCCCTACCCGACGTGAAACAACGTCGTAAACAGCTTGGGATCAATGCTGTCGGTCTCGAATGTCGGCCCTTCGGTCAGCACGGAAATTGCGTCGTGACTGTGCAGGCTTTCCTGATGGCTGGCGACAATACGGAAATCACCAACACGGCCATCCGCCTGCAATTGCGCACAAAACAGCCGTGCGGCGTCCTCGACAAAGACCGGGTTGGCGGCGTTCAGCTCGGCAAAAGCCTGTTCATCCTCCCGTTTCACCATCACCTGCGTTTCGGTCGGCACCGCGGTGCGGCAGGCGTCGATCAGGTCTTCGAACCACAAAACGCCCTGCCCTTCGGCAATTACCGCCGACACCCGCGCAACAGAGCGCTGTGAATGCGGCGTGGCCAGTTGCCCCCGTGTCGCACGCGCATGTTCGCTCAGTTCAAGCGAGCACGGGCAGGTGCTGGAATAAACATAATCCAGATGGATCATCTTCTGGCGGACGCCATCCTTTTCCACCAGCTCAAGGGCGACATCATAATACTGATACCCCGACAGCCCCGACCGCAGGCTCTCGATCCTCATCGGAAAGGAAAACCGCATCTGAATGCGGGCATCCATGCTGTCCAGATCGGATTTGTAATCGTCTAGCGCGGCCTCGATCACCTCAAAACTGAATGTCCGCTCCGCGTGCTTGTAAAAGCTGCGCATGATGCGGGACATGTTGATGCCCTTCTTGTCCGCCTCAAGGCTGACCGAGCCGGTCACGGAGGTCTCCAGTGTCAGATCCCCGTTGTCACGGGTATGAAACCGGATCGGCAGGCGGAAATTGGAAATGCCCACATGCTGAATTTGCTGCTTGGCCCCCCGGATCAGGCTGGCTGGGCCGTTTTGCAAATCGGGAAGCGACGCCTTGTAGGCGGCATCGACGACAAAATTGTCGGGATACCTGCGGTCCAGAGCGGGATAGGTCTCTGCCCCTGTCAGCAGTTTCAGGGCCGCAGGATCAAGCGCCTCAACCTCGGACCGGGTGGCGCCGGCGGCCCATGCCTTTAGTGTCACGAGGGCCTCTTCGGCCTCGGACCGCGCCGGTGCCTTGGCAACAGAACTGATTGCATTCATGGTCTTAGCCCCCCTCGTTGGCCCGCAACATGTATCTAGGGTGCCATCCCGCGATTACCAACCAAGATACAGACTAACACAATACACCTGTGTTAACCCCATGCAAATCCGACACTATTTGGCCGATAACGCCCGCGTGAAGTCGGCCTGAAGATCTGTAACATCCTCCAGTCCCACCGAAATGCGAACCAATCCGGGTGTGATACCCAGTATATCCTTCTGGTCTTGAGGCAGGCGTTGATGCGTTGTGCTGAAGGGCGGGGTCAGGATGGTTTTGGCGTCCCCCAGATTGTTGGAGATGATCCCCACTTCACAGGCGTTCAAGAACCGGTAGGCCCCCTCACGACCGCCCTTGACCTCAATGGCCAGCAAGGTGCCGCCACTGCCCATTTGCCGCATCGCAAGGTCATGTTGCGGGTGGCGGGTCAAGCCGGGATAGATCACTCGCGACAGGGCGGGATGATCTTCCAGCGCCTGAGCCAGATGCAGCGCCGTGGCCGATTGCGCCTGCACCCGCAAGTTCATCGTCTCAAGTCCCTTGAGCATGATCCAGGCATTGAAAGGGCTCATCGAGCCGCCGGTGTGTTTCATGTAGGGTTCAATGGTCTTGCGGATCATCTCGCGCGTCCCGAGGATCACCCCGCCAAGCGCCCGGCCCTGTCCGTCGATATGTTTGGTCGCGGAATAGATCACAATATCCGCCCCCTGTGCCACCGCGCGTGAATGCACCGGAGTGGCAAAGACATTGTCGACCACCACCACTGCCCCCTTGGCATGAGCCAGTTCCGCCACCCCTGCGATGTCGATCAGTTCAAGAGTTGGGTTGGACAGGGATTCAAAGAACACTGCGCGTGTTTCCGGGCGAATGGCGGCCTCCCAGGCGGCCAGATCGGTGCCATCGACAAAGGTCACTTCGACCCCGAAGCGCGGCAGGATTTCTTCCGCGATATACAGGCAAGACCCAAAAAGGGCGCGCGAGGACACCATATGGTCACCGGCCTTCAAAAGCGACATCAGCGCGCCGTTGACCGCCGCCATGCCGGAGGCGGTGGCAAAGGCATCTTCGGTGCCTTCCAGCGATGCGATGCGTTCTTCGAACATGGCAACCGTTGGGTTACCGTAACGGGCATAGATGAATTCATCCTCGCCCAGGGTCTCGAACCGCGCCTCCGCCTGTTCGGCAGTGTCATAGACAAAGCCCTGCGTCATGAAAATTGCTTCGGAAACTTCGCCATATTGGCTGCGGCGGGTGCCTGCATGCACCGCGCGGGTGGCCTTTTGCCAGTCTTTGGTCATCGTCTCTTGTCCTATGGCCCGCCCCTCGGGCACAAAAAAACCCCAAACGCGGCCAAGCGAAAGGGGGCTTTCATCCTGACCTTTTAGCAGATTATTTAACGTGGCCCGCAATCCGGTAACAAATCACCACGGAGGTTTCATTACGCCTCTGCTCGGTGTCCGTCAATGGCAACCGGCACGAGAGGCATTGGCAACCGGTCAAAAACCCGCATCATGGGGGCAGCCAAGAAGGAACCTCCCCATGCCCGACCCTATTGACCTTTATTACTGGCCGACGCCAAACGGCTGGAAAGTTTCTATCGCACTTGAGGAAATGGGCCTGCCCTACCAAACCCATCTGATCGACATCGGTGCGGGTGATCAGTTTGCGCCTGACTTTCTGAAAATCGCACCCAACAACCGGATGCCCGCGATTGTCGACCCTGACGGCCCGGACGGTGTGTCGATCTCGATCTTTGAAAGCGGGGCGATCCTGCAATATCTGGCGCGCAAGACGGGAACATTTTACGGGTCAACAGAACGCGAAAGAATTGCGGTGGACCAATGGTTGATGTGGCAAATGGGCGGTCTGGGGCCGATGGCCGGTCAGGCGCATCATTTCCTGAAATACGCGCCTTTCATGGATCCGCCCAATGACCTCCCCTATGCTAAGGACAGGTACCGATCCGAAACCGCCCGCCTTTATGCGGTGCTGGACCGGCAGTTGGCGCGGCATGACTTTATCGCCGGCGATTTTGTCTCAATCGCCGATTTTGCGACCTGGGGCTGGGCATCCCTGTGGGAGGGCCAACAACAGAACATGGAAGACAAGCCTCATATGGCCCGCTGGCTGGACGTGATGGCGGCGCGACAGGGCGTGCGGGCCGGACGTGCGCTTTTTGCAGAAAAACGCGGGGATTTTGCGAAAGACAAGAGCGCGCAGGATCAGTTGTTCAGAAAAAGCGACTGAACCGGGGTACTTTTTCGGTGAAAGAAAACGGCCGGATACTTTCAAAGTTTCCGCGCCCTTGGTTGGTATGGGCGGTTAATCCCCTGCCTCATCTATGTCGGTATATTTTTCCAGCGCTACGATCTGGCTCCATAAAAACAGGAACATCAGAATCGGAAAGCCGAAGGTCTCAATCTTGACCCAGGCATCCGTCGACATTGTCCGCCAGACAATTTCATTGGCCGCAGCAAGCACCAGAAAAAACACCGTCAATCGCCGGGTCAGCAGCATCCAGCCCGCTGGTTTCATCGGGATCATTTCCGACATCACATACGCCAGATAGCTTTTTCCCTGTATCAGCCCAATGGAAAGAATCGCGGCAAAGAACGCGTAGACAATGGTGGTCTTCATCTTGAAGAACTTTTCGTCATTGAACCACGCCGTCAGCCCGCCGAAAAAGATCACCATGAAGGCGGTGAATATCTGCATCCGGCTCAACTTGCCTGTCAGCCACCACAACACACCCATCGCCGCCAGCAGGATCGGTACAAAAATCAGCGTCGCCACGATAAAGCCGGAGTATTCCGTGCCGCCCCATTCAAACACGTCGTCGCGAATGCGCAGATAGATCACGAAGAACAGCAAAGGCGGGCCCAGCTCCAGCACCTGCTTGAGGATTGGGTTGATCGTCCTGGTATCGTCCATTTCTGCTCTCCTATCCGCCCATCTCAACTATCACAGCGCCCGCCGCAATCAATGCCATCAAAGCCACCCGGCGCGGTCCAACCGTTTCTTTCAGGAACACGACCCCGATCAGCGCTGCAAAGACTGTCGAGGTTTCGCGTAAAACCGCCGCTTCGCCCACCTTATCCAACCGTGTCGCCAACATGATCGCACCAAAGCTGGCAAAGGCGAGAATGCCGCCAAAAACGCCGCGAACCGCGAGGGGACCAAGCGCAGGGCCATCCGCCATGCGCCGCCACCGTGCCGCGGCAACGAACGGCATGACCAGCCCGTCAATCATGAAAAACCACGCCAGAAAGGTGAACGGATTTTGCGTGGCGCGGATGCCATAGGCGTCATAGGTTGTGTAGAGCGCCACGAACAACCCGGTCAGCACCGCAATCGCCAGTGCCGCGTGCAGCGTGTCGCGCTCGGCCTTCAAAAAGATCATGTTATAGATCGCCAGCCCGAAGATACCCGCCAGCAACACCGCCACGCCAAGCCATTGAACGCCGGTAAAGCGTTCCTCGAAGATCATGTAGGCTCCGATCACCGCAAACAACGGCCCTGTGCCGCGCACAACCGGGTAAACCACCGTATAGGCCCCCTTGGTATAGGCCCAGGCCTGCAGCATCTTGTAGACAATATGGATGGCCCACGCGGCGGCAAAGATCGCCCACATATGCGGCTCCGGCCAAGGCACCACAAAAAGCGCAAAGGGGGCTGCCATCAGGCAATAGGCCGCGTCAATCGCGCCCCGCGTCAGCCAGGGGTCATGCCGCCCCTTCTGCAACGCCCCAAAGACGGCATGCAAAAAGGCGGCCATGATCGCCAGCCCAAGGGCCAGTTGCTGACCCGCTTCGGTCCCTTCGATTGAGATCAGCCAGTCGGTCATGGCAGGTGTGGGCGTTCAGGAGGCATCTGGATGCAGATAGACAAAGCGGAACGGGGTGAGATGCTCGATGATCTTTGGGGCAAATCCGAATGCCGCATATGGCCCTGCGGTGAAATCAACATGATCCCGGGCGGGGTCAAACCGGGTGACGATCATCTTGTCCGGGGCGGTCAAGGTCTTTGCCCGCCCATTGCGCGGAATCACCTGCGACTTGCGGTTGATGACATGCGCCAGTGCAGGGCGTTTGCGCAGGGCATCCCAAAGTGCGCCCCATCCTAACCGGCGCATCACCCGCATCATCAGACCCGCATCAGAGCGCGCATTCACCCGCAGGTTTCCAGCCGCCAGCGGGCCACCATCCGGCCCCGAAAAGGCAAAATCAAGCCGCCCGTCCTGTACCGTCACATGTCCATCAGATTGCTGCGCCTGCAACCCCAGGTATTCGCTGTTGTAGGCTACGACCCTTGATGTGTCGTTCCACAGATGCAGGCTCAGCACCCCCCAATCGGGCCGGGTTGCGAAGGATGCAAGCGCCGCCGCCGGATCGTCGGCCACCACCTGGCCTGTTTCGGGCGCCGCAAGGGCCGTGATATGCAACTCGTGATGCGGCCCAAGGCTGGCTCTGGTGAAATCGCAGACAAAGACCAGCAGAATGCCCTGACCGCTCTGGGTCAGCACGGGGTGCACATCCTGCCCCGCAAAAGCGTTCAACAGTGCCGTTCCGTCGCAATACCCCAGAATGACCAGACCATGACCCTCATAGACGTGGTAGGGCACCGGCGCGGGGCCTGTCGAAAGGATCAGTTCAGACGCCGGCAGAGATTGGGCAAAGATCGGATGGTCCGGGACCGTCACCGTTCATACCCGACAAGCGCATCGGCAAATTCCTGCGGATCAAAGGGCGACAGATCGTCAATCTGCTCGCCCACCCCGATGGCATGGATCGGCAGGCCGAATTTATCCGCCAATGCCACCAGCACACCGCCTTTGGCGGTGCCATCCAGCTTGGTCATCACCAGACCGGATACATCGGAGATGTCCTGAAATACCTTGACCTGATTGAGCGCGTTCTGTCCCGTCGTCGCATCCAGCACCAACAGCGTGTTGTGCGGCGCGGTTTCATCCTTCTTGCGGATGACGCGCACGATCTTGGCCAACTCCTCCATCAGATCGCCGCGATTCTGCAACCGGCCCGCCGTGTCGATCAGCAACAGATCGGCCCCATCCGCCTGCGCCTGTGTCATCGCGTCAAACGCAAGGCTCGCAGGGTCGGACCCCTGCGCCGCCGTCAGCACCGGCACCCCGGCCCGGTCACCCCAGACCTGCAATTGCTCAACTGCCGCCGCGCGAAAAGTGTCCCCCGCCGCAATCACAACCTTTTTCCCGGCTGCGCGGAACTGGCTGGCCAGCTTGCCGATGGTGGTGGTCTTGCCCGACCCGTTCACACCCACCACCAGAACCACCTGCGGTGTCTTGGGATAAAGCGGCAGGGGGCGCGCCACGGGCTCCATGATGCGCGCCACTTCGTTCGCCATCAGTTCCTTGATCTCTGCCACTGACAGTTTCTTGCCAAAGCGCCCTTCGGCCATGTTTGCCGTCACCCTTAGCGCCGTGTCCACGCCCATGTCGGCGGCTATCAACAGCTCTTCCAGCTGTTCCAGCATGTCATCGTCAAGCGCCCGGCGCACCACCGTCTTGGGTGTCGCGCGGCCCATGAGACGCCCCAGAAGGCTGGGTTTCGCCGTGGCTTCGGAAAGTGTCTCTTCAACCAGATCAGGGGCCACCGGCGTGAGTGTCGTGCGCAGCGGCGCTGTGGGCTGTGCGGCGGCCGCCTCTTGGGCACCCCGCGCGGCCTGCTCCTGTGCCACCTGTTCCGTTGCCACCCGCTCCGCTGCCAATCGCGCCGCCTCGGCCTCGGCCACCTTTGCCGCCTCCGCCTCTTCATGGGCGGCTTGCGCGGCCTCGTCGCGGCGCCGCACTTCTGCTGCGCGGGCCGCCTGCTCTGCGGCCTGACGTGCGGCGGCATCTGCGGCGTCCTGAATAGCCTGTTCTTCGGCACGTCGGGCGGCACGCTCGGCGGCGTCGCGTGCGATCCTTGCGGCCTCCTGACGCGCCGCCTCCTGCGCGCGCGCCGCCTCTTGCGCTTCACGGCGGGCCTTTTCCTCAGCCGCGCGCAGCCTTTCGGCCTCAAGGGCTGCGTCGCGCGCCGCGTTCAGCGCGTCGGGGCCGGGGCCGCGTGCTTCAGGCTCCGGTGCGGCGGGTGCAACGGGATCGGCCGCAGCTTCCTCCTGCCCGCCATCTGTCACAATCGCTTCCAGCCCCTCGTCGATCTTCGACGAGGATTTGAACATACGTTCTTTGAGTTTCTTGAAAAACGCCAAGGACGGCCTCCGCACCTGTTTTCCCTGATCTATAGTCTCCGATGCCGGGATGGAAGGCCGTGCGGTGCAAATGCCCTTGGTCCGTCAACCCCGCGCGCATGGTCCAGTTATGCGGCATTACTGTCCCGACGACAAAACGCCCAGCGTTAGCAACACGATTGCCCCCCAATACAGGGGCCAGATCAGCGCATTGGCCCCCCGTTCGGCCCGTGAGCCCGCCGTCAGGACAAAAGCCTGCAACCCCAGCAACACGTCGGACACGGCAAACAGCACCGCACCGCCAATAAGCACGGATATTGCAGTGCCCACCGCAGTGACCCCCATGGCAACAATGATCAGAATATAGGCGGCAACCGGCCCTGCCAGCGCCCCTGCGCAGGGCAGGATTACCCTGGCCATCATCCCCGCCAATATCAGCCATCCCACCAAAAGCACCCCCGGCACACCGCCGACAAAGGCATCCGGAACGGACAGGCCAACCATGACAAAAACCGCGATCCAGGCAAGGTGGCCCAAAGCAAAAGCAATCAACCCGCCCAGAAAGGCCCGTTCGCCCGGTCGGGACAGGATAACGTCACCCAGGCTGCAAAGTGCCAACGCCAGCGCAACCACATGCGCGCCCTGCCCAAAGGCCAATGGCGCCACGGCCAGACCTTTGATCGCACTGCGCGTCCATGAAACGCTGGTCCCCAGCGACAGCACCCAATAAACTGCCGCCGCCAAGGTCGAGACCGCCCAGAGCATGCCCTAGATTTCGTCCCCGAAGTGCTTCATCACAAGCCGGATCGGGTTTGGCGCGGCCTGCCCCAGACCACAGATCGACGCATCCACCATCGCCGTGCTCAGCTCTTCGAGCAGCCCCTGATCCCAATGCTCTGCCTGCATCAGCTTGACCGCCTTTTCACAGCCGACCCGACATGGCGTGCACTGACCACAGCTTTCGTCTTCAAAGAACCGCAGCATGTTCAGTGCCGCCGCTCGCGCGCTGTCGTGATCCGACAGGACCACAACCGCCGCCGACCCGATGAACGACCCATGGGGCTGCAAGGTATCGAAATCCAGCGGGATGTCATCCATCGACGCCGGCAACAGTCCCGAAGAGGGCCCGCCCGGCTGATAGGCCTTGAACGCATGGCCCTCGGCCATGCCACCACTGGCTTCGATGATGTCCGTAATCGTCGATCCCGCAGGCAGCAGATACATCCCCGGCTTGGCCACGCGCCCCGACACCGAATAGCTGCGCAACCCTTTGCGTCCGTTCTTCTCTGTGCCTGACAACACCTCAGGCCCCTCGCGGCAAATACGGGCCACCCAATGCAACGTTTCGACATTATGCACCAACGTGGGCCGCCCGAATATGCCGACCTGCGCCACAAACGGCGGACGGTGGCGCGGCATGCCCCGCTTACCCTCGATGCTTTCGATCATCGCGCTTTCTTCGCCACATATATAGGCACCCGCCCCGCGCCGCAGGTCGATATAGCCCGCAGGCGCAATGCCTGCGTCTTCCAGCGCCTTGATCTCGTGCGCGAGGAGCTCCAGCACCGCCGGATACTCGTCGCGCATGTACAAAAAGACCTTCTCTGCCTCAACGGCCCATGCCGCGATCAGCATCCCCTCAAGGAAAAGATGCGGCATTCGCTCAAGATACCAACGGTCCTTGAAGGTGCCCGGTTCGCCCTCGTCGCCGTTGACGGCCATATATCGCGGACCGTCATTGGCGCGCACAAATCCCCACTTGCGTCCCGACGGAAACCCCGCACCGCCCAAACCGCGCAGCCCGGATGCCAGCACCGTTTCCTGCACCGTTTCCCAACTGCCGTTTGCACGCAGATCTTTGAGCACCTCATACCCGCCCCCGGCGGCATAATCGGCATAGGTCTCATAGTCAGGTACATGCGCATGGGTATCCCCTGACGCAATCGCCGCCTGCACCTTTTCGGGCGTCGCGTGATCAATATGGTTGTGTCCGATCTCAAGCACCGGCGCCGTATCACAGCGCCCCATGCAGGGCGCGCGCAGCACACGGACTTCTGCGGGGTCCAGCCCCTCTTCAAGCGCCGCTTTCAATTGCTGCGCGCCCGCCAGTTCGCACGACAGCGAATCACAAACCCGGATCGTCAGCGCAGGCGGCGGCGTCTCCCCCTCCTTCACGACATCGAAATGGGCATAGAATGTCGCCACCTCGTAGACCTCGGCCATCGACATCCGCATCTCTTCGGCCAATGCGCGCAAATGGGCGGCGGACAAGTGCCCATAGCGGTCCTGAACCAGGTGCAGATGCTCGATCAGCAGATCAGCGCGGCGCGGCTTGTCGCCCAGAAGTGCGCGCACCTCGTCCCAAGGCTGATCCGCCAGCTGCCGTCCCTTTGTATGATGCCGCCCCTTGCCCTTGCCGGACTTCCAGACACCCTTTTGCGGGCCCTTGTTTGCGTCCTTGTGATCCAGCGCCATAATGCACCCCCTTGCCGATGTTGGCCCTGTCTAGCAAAACCGACCCCGCGCACACGATCAAAAAGCGACCTATCCATATCTCTTTGCGCGGATTGTTTGCCAACTTCTCAACTTGGTGAGGCCACAATTTGCCGATAGGAAACCTCCGTCTGAAACAGGAGCCTCAAACCCGTGTGGTACATCATCGCCAGCCTGACACCTGCTGTCCTGCTGACCCTGGCCTGCGTTGTCGGCGGACTCTTCCCGCTGCTGGCGCTGTTGTCGATCACGGTCGTGGTGTTCTTCATGGACAAACTGCCCCGCGATCTGCATGCAAGCGACCGATCCGGGCGCAGGCTCAGCCTGATCCTTGCTGCGGTGCATTTCGCGCTGCTGGCCCTTGGTATCTGGTCATTGGCAAATAACGATGCGTTGACGTTTGTGGACAAAATTCTGATCTACATCGGCCTGGGGCTTTTTTTGGGTCAAATTTCCAATTCCAACGCCCATGAGTTGATCCACGCCTCGGCCCGCCTGCCCCGCAGACTTGGGGCCGCGATCTATGTCACGCTGCTGCATGGCCATCACGTCTCCGCTCATCTGCGCGTCCATCACGTCCATGCCGCCACCGGGGCAGACCCCAACTCCGCCCGAGCCGGTGAAGGTTTCTGGGCCTACGCCCAGCGTGCCTTGCGCGGTGAATTCATCGCAGGGTTGCGCGCGGACACTGCCCAGCGCGCCCGTGCCGCCGCCCCGCCCGTCGCCTGGACGCATCCGTTTGTGGCCTATGTTGGTGGCGGCATCCTGGCGATGGTGCTGGCCTACCTCCTGGGCGGTGCCAAAGCGGTGGTGATCCACCTCGCCCTCGCCGCCTATGCCCAAATGCAATTGTTGCTGTCCGACTATGTGCAACACTACGGGCTGCGCCGCCGGATCGGGCCGGACGGAAAGCCCGAACCAGTGGGACCACAGCACAGCTGGAATGCCCCGAAATGGTATTCAAGCGCCATGATGCTGAACGCCCCACGGCATTCCGACCACCACATACATCCTTCCCGGCCCTTTCCGGCGCTGAAGGTCACCCCGGCATCCATGCCGATCCTGCCCCATTCGCTGCCGATGATGGCGGTGCTCGCGCTGATCCCGCCACTGTGGCGCCGGGTGATGGACCGACGCCTGGCAAAATGGCACGAAACTACCTGAGCTGCCACATCCTCTGGCCGCGATGCGCTGTTTCTGGCACTGTTGGGGCATGAAACACATCCTAAGCCTTCTCGCCCTTCTGCTTGCCCTTCCGGCGTTCGCCCAGGATCTCATGTCCGCCGAGGAATTCGACGCCTATACCCGAGGCAAAACGCTCTATTACGGTCAGAACGGTCGGGCCTATGGCGCTGAAATCTATTATGACAACAGACGTGTGAAGTGGTCGTTTCTGGACGGAGAGTGCAAGGACGGCAGTTGGTTCGAAGAGGCCGGGCTGATCTGCTTTGTCTATGACGACAATCCCTCCCCACAATGCTGGAGCTTTGTGTCCGGCCCCACCGGCCTGATCGCGCGCTTCGAAAACGCCGCCGACACCACCGAATTATACGAAGCCAGGGACATCGGAAAAGACCTGATCTGTCTGGGGCCCAAGGTTGGTGTCTGACCGGCAACCCGCCGTTCCCCTGCTTCATCTTTCCCGAAAAACGCCGGAGGGGGGGGGCGCCCACTGGTGGGTCAATTGCTCGCGTTCATTTGGTTTAATACCCTGCTTTCCACAGGTTTGATACCGAACTACCCCGGAAGTCCTTTGCCCATCCAGAACGGGCCACCCATCCCAAAAAAAAGGCGGAATCAGTGCTGCTTACGCTTCTTGCACCATGCATGACTGGTACTCTTGGCAATAGGCCTTTCCTTGGGGAAGTGCTTGGTAACCATGCGCTTGCCACATTTTTCTCGATCGTCGCGCAAATGATGAATAGCCGGTCTGGGAAACGCTGTCGTTTGCTTTACGCTGCATGAGCTGGTAAGATTCGGGACTTTCCAGCCAATAGATGCCTCTGTGCCAATGACCTCTCCCGCAGTTCACTTCTTGAATGCAGCGCCCCAATGACTGAACCTCACCTGGTTTGGTTGGGGTTCGTAAGCATTCTTTGTGACTTTGTAGGTTGAATGTTGGCACACATCGTCTAGCACTGTGAAAAAGTAGTTATCAGAAGCGAAAATATGACCCACATTGACGATTCTTCCACCAGCCGCACAAACGCCGCGCGCGACTGGGTCAAAATCTTGTCCGAATATCGCGAGCCCTATACGGTTCGGAGCAGCTTTGAGCTGGGCGTGACAGTGAGCGTGTTCGTTTTTTTATGGGCTTTGGCATGGTACGTCATGTCGACCAGCGCGTGGTTAACGTTTGTCATATCCCTGTGCAACGCCGCCTTTTTATTGCGGTTGTTTGCCATCCAGCATGATTGCGGCCACAACGCCTTTCTCAAGAACCGTGTCATGAGCGATTGGCTTGGGCGACTCATTGGCGTTGTCACCCTCACGCCTTACGATGTGTGGCGGCGTTCGCATGCCATGCACCACAGCTCTTCTGGTAACCTTGGACGTCGGGGCATGGGGGATGTGCACACACTAACGGTTGCGGAGTATCAGGGGGCGACACCAATAAAGCGCCTGTTATATCGGCTTTATCGCCACCCTCTGGTGCTGTTTGGTCTCGGGCCAGGGTACCTTTTCTTTTTGCAAAACAGATTGCCTCTTGGCCTGACCGGCCACGCCAAATATTGGGTCAGCTCGATGGGCACCAACGCCGTCATCTTTCTTGCGCTCTCGGTCATTTACTATTTTGGCGGTGCCATGCCGATCTTGCTGATCTTTTTGCCTTCTACGCTGCTTGCAGCTACCGCCGGCGTATGGTTGTTTTACGTTCAGCACCAGTTTGAGGAAACCCATTGGGAGGCCGACAAAAACTGGGATTTGCATGATGCCGCGCTTCATGGCAGCTCGCACTATGTATTGCCGTCAGTTTTGCAATGGTTGAGTGCCAACATTGGCATTCATCACGTTCACCACCTCTATAGCCGAATTCCGTTTTATCGACTGCCTGAAGTGCTTCGAGACCACAACGATCTGGCGACGGGCAACCGTCTGACAATCAAACAAAGCCTTCAAAGTGCACGGCTGCATTTATGGGACGAAGAGAGCAAGAAACTCGTTTCGTTTGCGCAAGCAAACGCCCAAGCAGTTAGCAGTTAGCAGTTAGCAGTTAGATGTAATGGGTGAGTGAATCCTGGACATCAATCGGACGCGGAAAGCCGATCAACTTGCCACAACCGCGGGACTGGGCTTTGCTCAGAAACCGGCTGGGCCGAGCACCAGTTTCCGGTGCTGCCATTGACTGCAACTTATTCGAGTGATCGTTTCCGGACACCTACCCTATCATAGAACTGCATTGCCAAAAACAATCGTTTGTACCCCCATCACACCTCCAAACGGTCCCAATAACATAACGCGGCTATAAACACCCGGCGAAGAACCTAAACTTCCGCCGTCCCTTTCGCCCTCCCTCACTGCCCCAAAGCTTGCCCCAGATCGTCTCGCAGATCGCCAATATCCTCGATCCCTACCGACAACCGTAACAACCCCTCCGGGATCCCGGTATGCGGCTCAATCGTGTGACGGTGTTCCACCAGCGATTCCACGCCGCCCAAAGAGGTCGCGCGCAAAAACAGCTGCAACCGCCCCGCCACGCGCAGAGCCTCCGCCCCGCCGTCTTTCACCACAAACGACAGCAGACCGCCGTATCCACCGTTCATCTGGCGCGCAGCGACCTCATGTCCCGGATGGGACGGCAGGCCCGGATAGAGCACCGCCCCGACCCGTGGATGATCCATCAGATACTCGGCCAACCCCTGCGCATTGCGCGACATTTCCCGCATTCGCAGCGGCAGGGTGCGCATGCCACGGGTCAGCAGCCACGCCTCCATCGGACCCAACACGGCACCGGCCATGTCACGATCCTCGGCGATCTGTTGCCACATCGGATCGTCCGGCGCGCGGGTCGACAGGGCACCTGCAAGCACGTCGGAATGTCCATTGATCCCCTTGGTCGCAGAATGCATCACGATGTCGGCCCCATGGCGCAGCGGCTGGCTCAGAACCGGTGACGCGGCGGTGCCATCCAAGACAAGCTTTGCCCCAACGGCATGGGCGACGCGCGCGCAGGCTGCAATGTCGGTGATGCGCAACCAGGGGTTTGATGGTGTCTCAACCCAGGTCAGCGCCGGGCGGTGGGCCTCGCAGGCTTGGGAAAATTCCCCCAGATCAGAGGCTTCCACCTCGTGCAGGGTGATCTGGCGGCGGGCGCAGAAGGTTCTGATCCAGGCAGTTGTGCCCCAGTATATCTGCCGCTGCACCACCACGGATGCGCCATTTGGTACGGTCCGGAACACCGCCGCCACAGCAGCCATGCCCGACGGAAACACCAGCGATGCCTCGGCCTGTTCCAGTTTCGCCAAAACGGTTTCGGCCTGCCGGACGTTTTCGCTATGTGACCGCAGGTAGACGTTTGCGGGGTTCAGCGGGGCGTAGTCAGCATCCCGCGCAAATGTTGTCGCCATGTGGATGGCCGGCGTCACCCCGCCAAGCGCATCGTCGGCCGCGCCCCCGGCATGGGCGGCGATGGTGGCAGGGTGCAGGGCGGGTCGGCGCGTGTCAGCCACTTGCGGGCACTCCTTTGTCAGGACAGGGTCATGGCCTTGCTACACCGCGCAGTCCGCACAGACAATCAGTCACAATTGGCCGGGGCCTCGTCACGCCCGCGTGATGCGGGCGTCACAGGTCTTGTGTGTCCCGCGCCGCTGCACCACCCTTGGATCAGACCGCATCGGAGGCGCTCATGCCAACACAACGCATCACCTTTCCCGGCCACAGTGGCGACATGCTGGCCGCACGGCTTGATTTGCCGGATGGGCCGCACCTTGCCACCGCGCTTTTTGCCCATTGTTTTACCTGTAGCAAAGACATTCCGGCGGCCCGCAGGATTTCCGCACGTCTGTCGGCCATGGGGATCGCGGTGTTGCGGTTTGACTTCACCGGGCTGGGGCATTCGGAGGGCGAATTCGCGAACACGTCCTTTACCTCCAACGTCGATGACCTTGTGGCGGCCTGCGCCTATCTGGATGCACAGGGGTATGCCCCTACCCTGCTGATCGGCCATTCGCTGGGCGGTGCGGCAGTCCTCAAGGCGGCCAGCCTGTTGCCGCAAATCAAGGCCGTAGCCACCCTCGGCGCGCCCTTCGATCCTGAACACGTCACCCATAATTTCGCTGATGCCTTGCCAGAGATCATGGCCAAGGGCGAAGCCGAGGTTTCGCTGGGGGGCCGGCCCTTCAGAATTGGCAGGCGCTTTGTGGAAGATGTCGCGGAGGAGGTTCTGGCCGAGGCGATTGCCACCCTCAGGGCCGCGCTGCTGGTTTTGCATGCGCCACAGGACGCAATTGTCAGCATCGACAATGCCAGCCAGATATTCATAGCTGCAAAACACCCCAAGAGCTTTGTGACACTCGATGACGCCGACCATCTGATAACCCGCGTTGAGGATGCCGAATATGCCGCTGATGTCATAGCGACCTGGGCAGGCCGGTATCTTGAACTTGCCCCGCCTGCCCCGCCTCCTGGCGCACCCGAGGGTGTTGTACGGGTTTCCGAAGCGGATGCCGCGGGCTTTTTGCAGGACGTCAATTCCGGCCCGATGCATCATGCGCTTGCCGACGAACCGCTTGCCTATGGCGGGACCAACAAGGGTATGTCGCCCTACGGGTTTCTGTCTGCGGGGCTTGGTGCCTGCACGTCCATGACCATCCGCATGTATGCCCGCCGCAAGGGCTGGCCGTTGATCCATGTCAGTGTCGACATCTGCCACGACAAGGTTCATGCACAGGACGCGGAAACTGGCAGCGGCGACAAGATCGACACCTGGCGCCGCAAGATCAGACTGACCGGCGGGCTGACTGACGAGCAACGCCAGCGCCTGCTCGAAATTGCAGACAAATGCCCCGTGCACCGCACCCTTGAGCGGTCATCAGAAGTGGTGACGGAGCTTCTGCCCTGACAGGTCTGCCTTCGGCTTCCTTGCACCATGCGGCCCACCGGGGGCCGGGCGCACACCCGGCCGGGCTCAGTTCCGATAGGTGGCCTCGCTCACATCACCTGCCGCCCCGATGAACCGCAGTGTGTCGCCACGGCGCGCCATGTCATAGCAGGCCCAAAGATCGGATGGCGGCCACATGCTGCAATATTGATCCCCGCGCACCTGCCAGTATCCCCAACTTTCCCGACCAGAGAAATAGAGCGTGCGGCCGGAGGCGCGGAAATCCTGCCATTGCCCGGCATAGTCCACGGTCCTGCCGGTGAGTGCTTCACGTATTTCTGGCCCCGTGAGGCTCTGCCAATTCGCGTCCTGCGCTCCGACGGCAAAAGGCAGTGCCATCAGCACCGCAAAACCCAGACTGCGCATCGCCCGCTCCCGGCTTGTCCTTGACCCCGCATCAGTCTATGCCGCCGTTGATCCCGACAACAGTCACAATAAGGTGCGCGCATGATCCTTCGCTACTCCCGTCCCGAAATGGTTTCCATCTGGTCTGCGGAGACCAAGTTCCGCATCTGGTACGAGATCGAGGCACACGCCTGTGACGCCATGGCGGATTTGGGGGTGATCCCCCGCGAAAACGCCGAGGCCGTTTGGAAGGCGAAGGATGTTGAGTTCGATGTTGCCCGGATTGATGAAATCGAAGCGGTCACGAAACATGACGTCATCGCGTTTCTCACCCATCTGGCCGAACATATCGGCAATGACGAGGCGCGGTTCGTGCATCAGGGCATGACGTCCTCTGACGTTCTGGACACCTGCTTCAACGTGCAACTGACCCGTGCTGCGGAACTACTTATCGCGGATGTGGAGGTTTTGCTTGCGGCCCTCAAGCGCCGTGCCATCGAGCACAAGGACACTGTGCGCATAGGGCGGTCGCACGGCATTCACGCCGAGCCCACTACGATGGGTCTGACATTTGCCCGATTCTACGCGGAAATGGATCGCAACCTTGGCCGTCTGCGCATTGCCCGCGATGAAATCGCCACAGGCGCAATTTCCGGTGCGGTCGGGACATTTGCCAATATTGATCCGCGGATCGAAGAGCATGTCTGCGCCAAGCTGGGCCTCAAGCCCGAGCCAATTTCGACCCAGGTGATCCCGCGTGACCGCCATGCCGCATTCTTTGCGGCGCTGGGCGTTGTCGGCAGTAGCATCGAAAACATCGCAACCGAAATCCGTCACATGCAGCGCACCGAAGTGCTGGAGGCCGAAGAATTTTTCTCCGCCGGGCAAAAGGGGTCGTCAGCGATGCCGCACAAGCGCAATCCGGTCCTGACGGAGAACCTGACTGGCCTTGCCCGTCTGGTACGCATGGCTGTGGTTCCGGCAATGGAAAACGTGGCACTTTGGCACGAACGCGACATCTCGCACTCTTCGGTCGAACGCAACATCGGGCCCGACACCACCGTGACCCTGGATTTTGCTCTGTCGCGGCTGACCGGAGTGGTCGACAAGCTGGTGATTTACCCAGATAACATGCTGGCCAACATGAATAAATTTCGTGGATTGGTCATGTCCCAGCGGGTGCTTCTGGCGCTGACCCAGGCCGGTGTCAGCCGCGAGGACAGCTACAAGCTGGTGCAGCGTAATGCGATGCGTGTTTGGGAAGAAGGCAAGGACTTCAAAACCGAACTGTTGGCGGATCAGGACGTTCTCAGCCATCTGAGCGCCGAAGAGATCGAGGAAAAATTCGATCTTGGCTATCATACCAAACATGTCGACACGATTTTTGCGCGGGTCTTTGGCGACTAGGCGGGTCTTCGTCTCCAGCGGCGGCCCAGGTTGGGGCGACCTGCATGTTGCCCCTGCCCGATTGGGCCTTGCTGTTCCTTTGCAAGCTGCCAATTGGTTGGCGGCGGCCCTCATTTCCCTTGCGCATGTTCAGCCCCGCAGGAGAGAGCGACCACGGGTTCTCTCGCATGGAGCTGTGTCTCTCTTCGCGGACGGGCCTGGCCGTCGCCCCAAAATTGATTGGGCAGCATTCTATCTGCTTTCAAGACCGCATGTCACGCAGGCTTGATAAAAGTTTTCCGGAACCAAGTGGTGCTGAAAGCGGTTGTCGCGCTATACTCGTACCAACCACGTTTTCCAATGGAGATAGCCATGAAATCCTTTCTTCTTGCAACCGCCCTGACCCTGCCATTTCTTGGTGCAACTGCGGCTTTTGCGGCTGGAGGAGGGGAGGAAACCGCTCCAACCAAACCCAAGTGCAAAGAGGGCGAGGTGTATGACAAGAAAACCAAGTCCTGTGTGGTTGCCCGCGAGGGCGCGCTGGATACCGATGGATTTTATGAAAACGTACGCCAGCTGGCCTACGCCGGCCGCTATGATGAGGCGCAGGATGTTCTGGCATTGATGCCACAGGACGATGACCGCACGTTGACTTACATGGGATTCACCAGCCGCAAGATGGGCCAGGTCGACGCCGCAATGACCTATTACATGCAGGCATTGGTTGTGAATCCGGCCAATGTGCTGGCACGGTCCTACATGGGTCAGGGGTTCGTCGAACAGGGCAGGCTGAAAGATGCGATGGCGGAATTACGGGCGATCCGGTCCCAAGGCGGCACCGGCACCTGGGCAGAAGCATCGCTGCGCAAGGCAATTGCGACGGGCACGACATTCAGCTACTGATTTCAGCGTTTTTTCATCTTTCACTGGCAGAACCCTCGTGACGAAAGGGGATTGGCTGTGATGAATGAGCTGCTACCAATGACAACATTTGCACCGCTGCCTTTGATTGAAGGCGGCGGCGCATCTCATTCTCTGACCTCGGCGGCTAAGGCCGCGATCGTCGTCAGATTACTGTTGAACGAGGGGGCCGATCTTCCGCTGGAAGACCTGCCCGACGATCTGCAGATCCGCCTGACCCGGCAAATGAGCGAAATGCGTGTTGTGGACCGCGAAACACTGAGCGCTGTGGTTCAGGAATTTGCAACGGAGGTCGAACAGGTTGGCTTGCATTTCCCGGCCGGGATTGCCGGGGCGCTCGGTGTGCTGGATGGGACGATCAGCCCCCACACCGCCGCGCGTCTGCGCAGCGAGGCAGGGGTGCGCCAATATGGCGACCCCTGGGCGCGCCTGCGAGAGCTTGGCCCGGATAAACTTCTGCCGGTTCTACAGAACGAAAGCATCGAAATCGCGGCGGTGATGTTGTCAAAGCTTCCGGTAAGCCTGTCGGCGGAACTGCTGGGGCGGCTGCCTGGGCCGCAGGCGCGCAAGATCACCTATGCCGTGTCCCTGACCAATGCGGTGACACCGGATGCCGTTGACCGGATCGGGCTGTCCCTGGCCAGCCAGCTCGACGCCCTGCCCGTCAGCGCCTTTGACAGCGATCCGGTACAACGGGTCGGTGCCATCCTGAACTCCTCCACCAACGTGACCCGCTCGGATGTTCTGACCGGCCTGGACGAAACCGATGAGGGGTTTGCCAAGGCGGTACGCAAAGCCATCTTCACTTTTGCCAATATCCCCGGCCGCATTGCAGCACGTGACATTCCCCGCGTCCTGCGCGAGGTGGATCAGGGCAGTCTGGTACTGGCCCTCGCCGGTGCCGCGGCGGCGGGATTTGAGGCTGCGCGCGACTATATCCTCGACAACATGTCCGGGCGTATGGCCGATAATCTGCGCGAGGAAATCGAGGAAAAGGGCAAGGTCCGGCCTGCCGACGCCGAAGAGGCGATGGCCAACATTGTCGATACCATCCGGCAGATGGAACAATCCGGCGATCTGGAACTGGTGGTGATTGAGGACGACGACGAGAGCTGACTTGTTGTGTCGGAATCTTGGGGCTATGTCTGTCGAACCAGCCCCAAGATACCGAGACTGATGTCAGAACTCTCTCCCCCCGAACCAAAACCGGCAACTGCGATGCGCCCACTGGGGCATTTTGTGACGAATGCGGTCGTCGTTTTGTTGATCCGGCTGGCCCTGCTGTTGCCGTATGGCGCGCGGATACGGTTCATGGGGTGGCTGGTGCAGCATATTATCGGCCCGATCGCCGGATACCGTAAACGCGCGCTGGACAACCTTGAATTGATCTGGCCGGAAATGCCGGTTGGGGACAGACAAACCATCGCGGGCCAGTGTCTGAACAATGTTGGCCGTACTTTCATCGAAAACTACTCGGCCAGGGATTTTCCCGCCCGCATGGCGTCTAATGATCCCGAAGGCCCTGGCATGGCCGCCTTGCAGGACGCGGGCCAGGCGGGACGGCCGGTCATTCTGGTCACGGGCCATTTTGGCAATTACGAGGCCACCCGTGCGGCCCTTGTCGCCCGAGGCTACGATATTGGTGGCCTCTATCGCGATATGAAAAACCCCTATTTCAACGCCCATTACGTCAAGACGATGGAGGCATTTGGCGGCCCGGTCTTTCCCCAAGGCAGACGCGGCACTGCTGGATTTGTGCGCCACCTCAAGAAAGGCGGGCAGCTGGTGCTGCTTTTTGATCAGCACGTGATGTTTGCGCCCATTCTAGACTTTATCGGAACACCTGCACGCACAGCCTTTTCCGCAGCCGAACTCGCCCTGCGGTACAATGCCTTGTTGATCCCGTTTTATAGCATCCGCCAGCCGGACGGTTTGACATTCAAATGCGTGTTGGAAGCGCCGGTGCCCCATTCAGACGCCGAACAGATGACACAGGCCCTGAATGACAGTCTGGCGGCGCGGGTCAAAGAACATCCAGAGCAATGGTTTTGGGTGCACCGCAGGTGGCGCAGCTGGGATTTCTGATCCACGACACGTCCCAGATGGCATGAAAACCCCCAACACGCCTAAAACTTTGGTTTCAATACGTATTTTTTTGATTTGATTGAGTCCGGAATTGCCTTAGCGCAGACGCGCCGCCGCCAGGATCGGCCCCGCAGTGCGCGATTGAATGATCACAACCGCCGGTTTGGTGCCCGGTACGGATGCGGTCATCGACAACGGGCTGGCACCGTCCCAAGACCCCAGATTGGTCCAATCTTCGACCACGTTTGCATATTTCAAGGTCTTGCCGGCATTTTCGCCGCGCTTGATCTGGGTGGTTTCAAGCGGCGAATACCGCAGCATGTACACGGTCATGTCCTCCGATACCCCCGCCAGAGATGTGGCCAGAATGCTCAGAGTATCGCCATCCCGCGACACCCCCAACGCGACCTTGGGCGCGATGCGGGCGCGTTCGGCTATTGCCTTCGACAATTTCATCGGCTTGGCACCGACGATGTCCGTCACACCGTTCACGATCATTTCCGGTGTATAGATCGATCGACGGTTTCCCTCAGCGGCATAGGCCCGCTGCCGGTCTGCATGGACCGGGTCGCCAAAGGGGTCTTTCCACCCGATATAATCCCAATAATCCACATGCAGCGCCAACGCGATCACGTCGTCTCGCTCTGCCAACTCCAGCAGCAGCGCGTCAGCTGCCGGGCAGCTGGCACAGCCCTGCGAGGTGTAAAGTTCAACAACCACCGGGTTGTCCTGCGCCCAAAGGGGCGGCGAAAACACCGCGAGAGTCGCTAAAAACGCAATGGCGAAACGTATCATGTGATTCCATAACGAACGGCTAGGTTCGTCTGGTCTATCGGCTGCGACCTGTAATAACCAATCAATGTTTCTTGAAAGACTGGTGATCTGACGCGAAACGGGGCTGGATTTTCAGTACACCGTGGTATACTGAACGCGGCAAGACCCATGAATACCGATTGAAGCGCCTGCGCACAAATGCGACTGAGGCAGCAATCCAACCCTGCAGCCAACCTCGAAAGGGAGCCTTCCATGACGATCCAAGTCGGTCAGGACACCGCCAAGACCCGCAAGACAATAACGTCGAACGGCAAATCCATTGCCTATTATTCGATCCCCGCCGCACAGGAAGCCGGGCTTGGCGATTTTTCCAAGCTGCCGGCCGCTCTCAAGGTTGTGCTGGAAAACATGCTACGGTTCGAGGATGGCAAGACCGTCACCGTTGACGACATCAAGGCATTTGCCGAATGGGGTGCCAAGGGCGGCAAGAACCCGCGCGAAATCGCCTACCGCCCTGCCCGTGTGCTGATGCAGGATTTCACCGGCGTTCCGGCGGTTGTTGACCTCGCCGCGATGCGCGACGGACTTGTGGCGCTGGGTGGCGACGCGGAAAAGATCAACCCGCTGAACCCTGTTGACCTTGTGATCGACCACTCCGTCATGATCGACGAATTTGGGAACCCGCGCGCGTTTCAGATGAACGTGGACCGCGAATATGAACGTAACATGGAACGCTATACCTTCCTCAAGTGGGGGCAGAAGGCATTCAATAACTTCCGCGTTGTGCCCCCCGGCACCGGCATTTGCCATCAGGTGAACCTTGAGTATCTGGCACAGACTGTCTGGACCGACACCGATCAGAATGGTGATGAGGTTGCCTATCCCGATACGCTGGTCGGCACCGACAGCCACACCACCATGGTCAACGGCATGGCCGTTCTCGGCTGGGGTGTTGGCGGGATCGAGGCCGAAGCCGCGATGCTGGGTCAACCGATTTCGATGCTGATCCCTGAAGTTGTCGGATTCGAGCTGACAGGTCAGATGATGGAAGGTACCACTGGCACCGACCTTGTGTTGAAAGTGGTCGAATTGCTGCGTGAAAAAGGTGTGGTTGGCAAATTTGTCGAATTCTACGGTGCGGGCCTTGATACACTGCCGCTGGCGGACCGCGCAACAATTGCCAACATGGCCCCCGAATACGGCGCCACCTGCGGCTTTTTCCCGATTGATGGCGAAACCCTCCGGTATTTGCGCACCACGGGCCGAGACGAGGACCGGATTGCACTGGTCGAAGCCTATGCCAAGGAAAACGGCATGTGGCGCGGTGATGATTACGCCCCCGTCTACACCGACACGCTGGCCCTCGATATGGGCACCATCGTGCCTGCGATCTCCGGCCCCAAGCGTCCGCAGGACTACGTGGCACTGACCGGCGCGAAAGAAGCCTTCGCCAAGGAAATGGCCGAGACCTTCAAACGCCCTATGGGTAAAGAAGTTGCTGTTGACGGCGAAGATTACACGCTCGAGTCCGGCAAGGTTGTGATCGCGTCAATCACCTCCTGCACCAACACGTCCAACCCCTACGTCATGATCGGTGCGGGCCTTGTGGCACGCAAAGCCGCAGCTTTGGGTCTGGACCGCAAGCCTTGGGTCAAAACATCCCTTGCGCCGGGATCACAGGTTGTCAGCGCCTATCTAGAGGCTGCAAACCTGCAAGAAGACCTCGACAAGATTGGCTTTAACCTTGTTGGGTACGGCTGCACCACGTGCATCGGCAACTCTGGTCCCTTGCAGCCCGAAATCAGCAAGGCGGTCAACGAAGGCGATCTGGTTGCCACGTCGGTCCTGTCGGGCAACCGCAACTTTGAGGGCCGCATCTCTCCTGACGTGCGCGCCAACTATCTCGCGTCTCCCCCGCTCGTGGTGGCCTATGCGCTGGCCGGTACAATGGACATCAATCTGGCAACGGATCCGATTGCCCAGACACCGGAGGGCAGGGACGTCTATCTGCGCGACATCTGGCCCACAACCCAAGAGGTTGCAGAGTTGGTCGAGCAGACGGTCACACGCGACGCCTTCCTGACCAAATATGCAGATGTGTTCAAAGGTGACGAGAAGTGGCAGGCTGTTGAGACCACAGAGGAGAAAACCTACGACTGGCCACCGCAATCCACCTATGTTCAGAACCCACCCTATTTCCAGGGCATGTCGCCAGAGCCGGGTGTGATCACCAACATCGAGGACGCAAAGGTGCTGGCAGTTCTGGGTGATATGATTACAACAGACCACATCTCCCCTGCGGGCTCCTTCAAGGAGACCACCCCTGCGGGCAAATATCTGACCGATCGTCAGGTTGCCCCGCGCGAGTTCAATTCCTACGGGTCGCGTCGTGGCAATCACGAGGTCATGATGCGTGGCACTTTTGCCAACATCCGCATCAAGAACGAGATGCTCGATGGCGTTGAAGGCGGATATACCAAAGGCCCCGATGGCGAACAGACCTCGATCTTTGACGCGGCAATGGCCTATCAGGCGGCCGGCACACCGCTTGTCGTCTTTGGCGGTGAGCAATATGGCGCCGGATCGTCACGCGACTGGGCGGCCAAGGGTACGGCGCTTCTTGGCGTGAAGGCAGTAATCGCCGAGAGCTTTGAGCGTATCCACCGCTCCAATCTCGTTGGTATGGGTGTCATCCCGTTCGAGTTCACACAAGGCGACAGCCGCACATCGCTGGGTCTGACGGGTGAAGAAACGGTCTCCATCTCAGGCCTCGACACGATCCAGCCCCTGCAGGAAGTGCCTTGCGCGATCACCACGGCGGATGGCACGATCAAGAACATTACGCTCAAGTGCCGCATAGATACCGCGATCGAGATTGAATACATCGAACACGGCGGTGTGCTGCATTACGTGCTGCGCGATCTGGCCAAAGGCGATGCGATTGCGGCTGAGTGATAGGTTTATGCACCGATTGTGCGTCCAGGCGCATTCGGTGCATTTACTTGCTCTCAAGAGCATGTGCTCCTATATATGGCTTAGCTATGAGGAGAACGAGAATGCGTTCCACTATTGACCCTATTCAAGTCTGAAGTGAGTTTTTCCAAACGATGAGCCGCATCTGAGTGGCTCATCGGTCTGGCATTGTTTTCCTGTTGGCGACGTTCTGCAATTGGTTCCAACCGAAGCTGAGGGTAAGCGCGTTCCATTTTTGAGAGTATTTTCTTACCCAGCCCTTCGCAAACCGCGCATGTCTTATAGATCCGGCTAATGGTACCTGCCTTACCCACTGCAGAAATCTGAACAAAACTTGGTTTGCTCAAACCTTCGATCTGTTGGGTGACCTTTTCAAGCTCCCCGTAAAATTGGACGAGGCTGCCAACCAGGTTCTCGTGACGACCGTAAAGACCAGACAAAGCATCGAGTTCACCAATACGGGAACGATAGATTTCAGTGTGCCGAGCATCTGTTATGTGCGGTATGTACTCTGGCCGCTCCAAATGTGGTGCAAGCACGTCCAAAGATACAGTGCTGTCCAAAAACCGCGTCATGTCAAAAGTGTTAAAGTCCACTTCGGCGTAGATCGCCCTCAAATAGGCGTTTCTCTCTGATTTTCGGCTCACATGTTGGATCCAAAGATCATACACCCGTGACAGCACCCAGAGGAGTATTGTTACAATGCCCAGTCTGGTGATGGACACCAGATTTGCGAGAGCTTCCTCAGACATCTGCGGCCTTCTTGGTTGTTTCAGTCAGTCGACATCGCATCCTGCAACGCGGGCGCAAAGCGTTGCTCGAAATCACTGCCCACCAGCGGGCCGGCAAAGCGGAACAGCACCGTGCCATCCCCGTCCACGATAAAGGTCTCCGGTGGTGCGGTCACACCCCAGTTGATCGCGGTGCGGCCCTGGGGGTCAAAGCCGACGCCGACAAACGGATTGTCGTCTTCAATCAGGTACTTGGTCGCGTTGCGCGCAGTGTCCTTGAAATTGATCCCGATGATCGGCATGCCGCCGGCGGCCATCTCCAAAAGCTTGGGGTGTTCGGCGCGGCACGGCGGGCACCAGCTCGCCCAGAAATTCACCAGCGTGACCTGACCCGATGCCAACATTTCCGGCGTTGCGAATGGAAACCCCTCAAGCGGCTTGTCTGGCAGTCCCGGTGCGGGTTGCCCCACCCGCGTAGAGGGCAGCCCTTCGGGATCTTCACGAAACATCCCAACAGCGGCCAGCAACAAAAAGCCCGCAAAGACCATGGGCGGGGCAAGCATGAGCGGGCTGATCCTAGCCATTGCGCTTCACATCCGCTTCAGCGGCTTCCAGATCGGCCCGCGCGGCCCGGCCCCGACGCAATGTCAGGACAACAAGGCCCGCCAACAGCGCAAGCGAGGCGGCGTAGGCCGACAGCACTTCGACGGCGTATTTTCCAAGATCCGGCATCATGATCCCCGCTCACTGCGCGCCCGCAGGGCGCTGGCACGGCGCAGGCGGATTTCAGTGCCGGTGCGGTAAAAGACAAGCGCCACAAACAGGAGGCCAAAGCCGATCATGCTGATTAGCAGCGGATAAAAGAACACATCCGCCACGGTTCGGCCACCCGTGGCGACAGGGACGGAGGTGCCCTGATGCAAGCCCTGATTCCAGAATTGCACGGCATAGCGCGACAGGATGGCAAAAACGGACCCGACAAGACACAGAACCGACGTCAGGTCCGCCGCCGTATCGGGGTCTTCAATAGCCTCCCAAAGCGCAATGTAGCCCAGATAGAACAGAAACAGGATCAGGAACGAGGTCAGGCGTGGATCCCATGCCCACCAGGTGCCCCACATCGGCTGACCCCAAATGGCTCCCGTCAGTAGGGCAATGACCGTCATCACAACCCCGATGGGCGCCGCAGCCTTGGCCGCCAATGCGCTGACGTGGTGCCGGCGGATCAGCCATATCAGCGAGGTGACCAACATCATGAACCAGGCATTTATGGCCATGAGAGCGGCAGGCACATGCAGGTAGATGATCTTGACCGTGGACCCCTGGCGGAAATCGTCCGGCGTGGCAAAGAACCCCCAACTCAGGCCCACCACCACAAAGGCAATCGACACCACCCAAAGCACGGGCTGCACGCGCGCGCTCAGGGCAAGGAACTTTACCGGGTTTGCATATTGCCAGATCGACATGGGCGATACTTAATCCGACCAGGCCAGCGGCTCAATGGGCAAAGCGACGCAATCGGGCACCTCTACCGCAGCCCCATGCGCAGCACAGCTGCCGACGCAAAGGGCATCAGCGCAATAGTGGCAAAGGTGATCCCGCCCAACATCAACACAGGCGTCTGTGGGTCAAGCCCGGCAGCGCCGCGCCGGGCCGCCTCGGCACCAAATATCAACGTCGGCACATATAGCGGCAACACCAGCAAAGACAGCAGCAACCCACCGCGTTTGATCCCTACGGTCAGCGCCGCGCCAAAGGTGCCGATCACCGACAGGGCCGGCGTACCCAGCGCCAGCGACACCACCAGCCAGAAAAAACCACCTCCCGGAAGATTGAGCAGAACCCCCAGCACCGGCGCCGCAAGCACCAGCGGCAGGCCCGTTGTCAGCCAATGCGCCAGCGCCTTGATGCTGACCACCGCCTCCAGCGGCAGCGGCGCCGTCAGGAGCAAATCAAGTGTGCCGTCCTCATAATCCAGCGCCAGCAACCGATCCAACGACAGCAGACAGGCGAGCAAGGCACCCAGCCAAAGAACACCCGCCGCAATGGAGCCCAGCAGGGCCTGCTGCGGACCGACGCTGAACGGGACAAGCACGGTCACGATCAGGAAAAACGCCAGCCCAAGCCCGAATCCGCCCCCCGCCCGCAGAGCCAGTCGCAAGTCGCGGATCAACAGCGCGATCACAAGAACGCCTCGTCGCTGGCACCCACACGGGACGTGGAGGCCGCACGGAAGGGCGCGATGTCCAGCACATCCGCATCCAGCCCCAGATCAATATGCGTCGCCATCAAGGCCGAGCCGCCAGCCGACAGATGCCCGCGCACCGCATCCGCAAACAGCCGAACGGCATCGCTGTCCAGCGAGACGGTAGGTTCATCCAGTACCCAGATCGGCCGCCCTGTCACCATCAGGCGCGACAGCCCCAACCGCCGTTTCTGGCCGGCAGACAGAGTTCCGGCCAGACGGTTCCTTAATGGATGCAGCGCATAGGCGTCCAATGCCGGTGAGATGTCGCTGTTGCCGAATACCTGAGCCCAGAACGCCAGGTTCTCGGCCACGCTCAGCATCGCTTTCAGCCCATCCGCGTGGGCGGCATAGGCGATGCGATCCTCGGCCCCGGAAATCTGGCCCTCCAACGGCGGTTGCAGCCCCGCAATGGTCCGCAGGAGCGTGGTCTTGCCCGATCCGTTTGGCCCCCGCAGGATCAGCGCACGACCCGGCTCCAGTCGGAAATTCAACCCGGCCAGCACCGGCACGCCACCTCGGGCCAGCGACAGATCAGAAACAAGCAGGGCCATGCGATGTTCAGACCGGGATCATCGCAAGAGCCACTCTTCGGCCCTCGCTCAGCAGGACGTTGTAGGTCCGGCAAGCCGCAGGGGAGGCCATCGCCTCAACCCCCATTCCCGCCGCATGAAGTTGCGCCAGCATGTCGTCAGGCAGATGCGCAACATCCGCCCCGGTACCGACAAAAAGCACGTCAATATCCGGGGCAAGCTCCAGCAGGGGCGCGGCGTCGGCCATACCGGCCCATGTCCGGGTCCCCTTCGGCCCCGTAATCACGGCACCCTGAATAACCGCACCGCCAATGCGAAAGAACCCCGGCCCGTATCCTTCAACGGGCTGCGAATCGTTATAGTCGATCTCGTTCAGGCGCATGATTCATCCTTTCCAGAGCGGCAGACCCAGAATAGCCGATGCTGCGATGACGATATAGGCCACACGGCGAAAAACCACTTCGGCGTCTGGATCAAAAAGCCGCGCACCGATCATATTCGCAATCAGATTGGGAATGCCGATCAACAGCCCCAGAAACGCGATCTTCCACACCATCAGTCCCATGACCCACAAGATCGGTACCAGCATCAGATCAAGCGCAAGCAAATAAAGCAGAAAATTTGCCCGGATGATGGAGATCGGCAGGGCACTGGCCATATAGAGCATGATAACCGGCGGGCCGGGTATCCCTGCAAACCCGGTCATGAAACCACCCACTGCACCCGTGCCAATGGTGAGCGGCAGGGTCATCCTGCCCTTGTACCGCCACCCGATCATGACCAGCACCAGCAGGGCCATCACGACCACCGAAATGATCCAGCCGAACACAATGGGATCCATCACCGTCAATGCCCAAAGCCCGATCGGCAAGGCAAGCATCGCCCCTATCGCCAGAAGCCCGGCATCGCGGGGGGTGCCGTCGCGGAGTGCGGCACGCAAATTCGGTAAAGGCCCGATCAGTTCCGCAGCAACCAGGAAGATCACCGCCTGAACCGGCGGAAGAACTGATGACGCGACGGGCATGATGATCATGGCCGACCCAAACCCCGCAAAGCCGCGCACCAGCCCCGCCACAAAAACCGCCACCACCAGCCAGATCAGCCCTTCTGTTTGAAAGGCTGAGCTGAGGACTTCAGGCATCTATGTTGGCGTATTGGTTTCCGGCATTGGCGTCCGGCTTGGTCCAGTCACGTTTGACGCCCAGATACAGCAGGATCGCGGAGGCCACAAAGATCGAGCTGTACGTCCCGATGATTACGCCCCAGATCATCGCAAACACAAACCCCCGGATCACGTCACCGCCAAGGACAAACAGGGCAATCAGCGCCAACAACGTTGTAAAGGATGTCATGAACGTCCGCGCCATGGTTTCGTTGATCGACAGGTTCAGGACTTCTTTCAAAGGTCGTTTCTTGTATTTGCGCAGGTTCTCGCGCACCCGGTCGAACACCACCACCGTATCGTTCAGGGAATACCCCACGATGGTCAGCAAGGCCGCAATGATCGCCAGATCAAAACGGATTTGCAGTTCAGAAAAGATACCTATGGTCAGCAGCACGTCATGCACCAGCGCCAGCACAGCCCCGGCCGCAAACTGCCATTCAAACCGCAGCCAGATGTAGATCAGCACCGCGCCGATCGCCAGAACCACCGCAATTGCAGCGGTCTGAATCAATTCGCCCGATACTTTTGGACCCACGGATTCAACGGACGTGAATTTGATGTCGGGGCGTATCTGTTGCAAGGCGGCCTGCACGGCCTCAATGACCTGAACCGTCACCGCTTCCTGATCGTCCTGCGCCTGAATGCGGATCATCGCGATGTTCTGGTCATCACGGAACGACGGGTCGAAAACTTCCGTAATCGTAATGTCGCCCAACTCCAACGCATCCAGCGCGGCGCGGTATTCTGCCACGTCCACCACCAGCGGGCTTTCGGTCCGGATCGTGGTTCCGCCGCGAAAGTCGATCCCGTAGTTCAGCCCCTGCACCATGAAAGAGGCAAACGCCACGATCATCATGACGCCCGATATGCCCAGCCAAATCTTCCAGCGGGCGAAGAAATCGAAATTCGGGGCTTCCTTGAACAGACGCAGACGCATGTCAGACCTCAATCGTTTTGGGGCGTGCCCGTTCAAACCAGATGACCACCATCAGGCGGGTCACAAAGATGGCCGTAAAGACCGACGTGACGATGCCAAAGCCCAGGGTGATGGCAAATCCGCGCACCGGGCCCGACCCCATTGTAAACAGGATCACCGCCGTGATGAGCGTCGTGATATTGGCGTCAATGATCGCTGACAGGGCCTTTTCATATCCCAGCGAGATGGCGCGCGCCGGACCTTTTGCGGTTTTCAGCTCTTCCCTGATCCGTTCAAAGACCAGCACGTTGGCATCCACCGCCATACCAACGGTCAACACGATCCCCGCAATGCCAGGCAGGGTCAATGTGGCCCCGACAAGGCTGAGCAAGCCAAAGATCAACGCAACATTGATGATAAGGGCAGCGTTTGCGAACACCCCGAACAAACCGTAGCTGATGAACATGAACACCAATACCGCGACAAAGGCCACGGCCGTCGCGACCATGCCTGCGTCGATGCTGTCCTGGCCCAGCTCGGGGCCAACTGTCCGTTCTTCGAGAAACTCCAGCCCGGCCGGCAAGGCACCCGCGCGCAGCAAAACCGCGAGGTTGGTCGACTCCTCAACCGTGAAATTCCCGGTGATGATCCCGGATCCACCGGGAATGTGGCTCTGGATGGTGGGGGCGCTGATGACCTCGTTGTCCAGCACGATTGCAAAAGGGGCCCCGATGTTCTCGGCCGTATAGTTGCCAAACTTGCGTGCGCCGGTTGTGTCAAACCGGAAATTCACCGCAGGAGAGCCATTCTGGTCGAAGGCCGGTTGCGCATCGACCAACTCGTCGCCGGTAACAACAGGCGCTGTTTCGATGACATAGAAAACGCCCTCTTCGTCCAGCGACGGCAGCAGGCTGTTGCCTATGCCCGGATTTGCATTTTCATCGCTGCCACGGCTGACAACCGGATTGAAAGTCAACTGAGCGGTGGTTCCGATGATTTCCTTGAGTTCCGCCGCAGAGCCAACACCTGGCACCTGGATCAGGATACGGTCCGCGCCCTGACGCTGGATCGTGGGTTCGCGGGTGCCGACCTCGTCGATCCGGCGGCGGATGATTTCAAGCGATTGCTGCATCGTGCGCTCGTCGGTAGCCGCTCTTTCAGCTTCCGACAAGGTGACGACCAAAAGCCCGGCATCCCCGCGCACGTCGATGTCGTTGGCCCCGACGCCGGTCAGGCTTTGAACAGGCCGGGCCAGATCACGGACGATTTGCAGCGCCTCGGCCATTTTGGTGTCGTCATTCAATCGGACCCGCAATTCGTCCGGTGACGATTGCTGCCGCCGCACCGGCGTCAGGCTGCGCAACGCATCGCGCACTTCGGGCCATGCCGCCTCCATGCGGCTGGCATAAACGTCCTGAACCCGGACCTCGGCCAACAGATGCGCACCGCCCCGCAGGTCAAGCCCGAGGTTCACCAAACCCGACGGCATCCATTCGGGCCAAAGCGCTTGCTGCGCCTGTAATTCGGGCGTGGCCCCGGAAACCTCAATCGCCTTGACCGCGTCATTGTGTTGCTCAACGGGACCATAAAACGCATTGGGCAGCGCCAGCCAGATGCCAACCACGCACGTCAATACGATGACAATCCGCTTCCACAGATCAATCTGAAGCATAAGCCTGCCCTTTTCGCTCAAGCGCGCCGATTATTTCGCAGGTTCGGTCTTGGACATGACAGTGGCGATAGTGGATTGCACCACGCGCACCTTGACGCCGTCAGCGATTTCAACTTCGACCTCGCCGTCCTCCTTGACCTTGACGACCTTGCCGATCACACCGCCCTGGGTCACGACCTGATCTCCGCGCCGCAGCGCCGATACCATCGCCTGATGCTCTTTCACCTTTTTCTGCTGCGGACGGATCAGCAGGAAATACATGATCGCAAAGATCAGGATCAGTGGGATAAATTGCTCAATACCGCCCATGGCATGCGTCCTTTTCAGTGGTCAGATGGGCACATCTCGGCCCGGTCATTGGGTTTGGCAGAACCTATGCGTGGCAAGGGTGGTGTGCAAGGTCGAAAGGGGCGGTTTCGACGTCATTGCAGCGCCTTTCGCGATTACACAACGGTGCATCTACCCCAGCGGTGCGGATTGTTGCATAAGGCGGCAAGGACGATTCACTTCCGAGGACAAAACCCATGCACGACATCCGCGCCATCCGCGACAACCCTGCTGCCCTTGATACAGCCCTTGCGCGCCGTGGCGATGCCCCGATGTCGGCCGAGGTTCTCAAACTCGACGAAGCACGGCGCGGCAAGATTGCCGCCGCCGAGAACGCGCAGGCCGAGCAGAACAAGGCCAGCAAACTGGTCGGAGCGGCCAGGGCCAAGGGCGATGAGGCCGAATTTGAGCGCCTGCGTCAGCTTGTCGGTCAGAAAAAGGAAGAAGTGGCCGCGATGCAGGCGGAAGCCAAGGATCTGGACGCGCAGTTGACCGACATGCTGGCGCGGTTGCCCAACAGCCCCGCCTCCGATGTACCCGATGGCAAGGACGAGGCGGACAACGTCGAGATCAATCGTTGGGGCAATGTGCCCACGTTCGATTTTGAGCCCCAGGAGCATTTCGAGATCGCAGGCGTGAAGTCAGCGATGGATTTTGAGACGGCGGCCAAAATCTCCGGCAGCCGCTTTGTTCTGTTGTCGGGTGCGGTGGCCCGTATCCACCGTGCGCTGGCGCAGTTCATGATCGACACCCATGTGGATGAAAACGGCCTGACCGAAGTCAACCCACCGGTTCTGGTCAAGGACGAGGCGATGTATGGCACCGACAAGCTGCCAAAATTCGGCGAGGACAGCTATCGCACGGAAGAGGGCATGTGGCTGGTCCCGACATCAGAAGTACCGCTGACCTATATTGCGGCGGGAAATGTTGTTGAGGAAGACCGGCTTCCGCACCGATACACCGCGCATACGCTGTGTTTCCGGTCCGAGGCCGGATCAGCGGGCCGTGACACGTCCGGGATGCTGCGCCAACACCAGTTCGAAAAGGTCGAAATGGTCAGCGTCACCCACCCCGACGAAAGTGACCATGAGCAAAAACGCATGCTGCGCTGTGCCGAGGACATTCTGGAGCGGTTGGAAATTCCCTATCGCACTGTTGTTTTGTGCACGGGCGATATGGGGTTCGGCGCACGGCGCACCTATGACATCGAAGCTTGGGTGCCGGGCCAGAAAACCTACCGCGAGATTTCCAGTGTCTCCACAACGGGCGATTTTCAGGCCCGCCGGATGAACGCGCGGTTCAAACCCAAGGATGGCAGCAAACCGCAGTTCGTGCACACGCTGAATGGATCGGGATTGGCCGTGGGCCGTTGCCTGATCGCGGTGCTGGAGAACGGACAGCAGGCGGATGGCTCGGTGAAACTCCCCGGCGTCATTGCGTCCTATCTGGGCGGCAGAACCACCCTGACCGCAAACGGAAAACTTGCGTAACCCCGGCCGGTCCCAAATTACAGCGATTGATTGACGGGACGGGAAGGCTATCATCGACCTGTTGATGATTTGACTTTCATAAGGACCGCCCATGCATTCAACGCGCCGGACCGTCATCGCCATCTTGTGTTTCGTGCTGAGCGTCACCTTCGCTGCCTCTCCTTTTTTGGTCAGCGATTTTTCCGGGTTCGACCCTGATCTCTTCCCGGTACCGCAGGCTGATCCACCGGTTCAGCCTGCAGGCTATGCCTTTGCCATCTGGGGCGTGATCTATGGCTGGCTGATCCTGGGGCTGGGTTGGGGTCTGCTTTTGGCCCGGACGGACGGTCAATGGCATGACATGCGCGTGCCGCTTTGTGCATCTTTGGCGATTGGGACCGTTTGGCTTGGCGTTGCGATGACAAGCCCGATCTGGGCCAGTGTTCTGATCTGGGCCATGTTGCTGAGCGCGCTGGCGGCTCTGTTCCTCGCCCCGGTTGCCAATGCAGCCTGGGCATCCTGGCCGGTTGGCCTTTATACGGGATGGCTGTCGGCGGCATCCTGCGTGTCTTTGGGCTTGCTGGCCGCAGGCTTCGGATGGATGGATCAGACAACCGCCGCCCTGATTGCTGTTGGCCTTGCAATCATCATCGGGTGTTTTGTCCAAGCCGCATTGGGCCGCGCGCCGACCTATGGCATTGCGGTAATATGGGCGCTGGTGGCGGTGGTCGTTGTCAATCTGGAGACAACGCCGCTGGTGGCCTATGTCGCCGGTGGTGGTGCCGTCGTCATGGTTGTACCCACGTTAAGGGCTTTTCGCGCCCGCTGAGGGGGGCCGTTTTCTTCAAAGAAAACGGGTCGGACTTTTGAAAAGTCCGATCCCCGTCAGTCCCGGCGGCGCCCTGCGGTGTGTTTGCGCAGTTTCGAGGGCGGCGCTTTCTTGCGGCCCTTGTAGGGGTTCGCGTCATTTTGTCCGCGCATCCACAACCGGATCGGAGTGCCGGGCATGTCAAAATCCACCCGCAGGTTGTTGACCAGATAGCGGCTATAACTTTCCGGCACCTTGTCGGGATGGCTGCACATGACCACAAAACCCGGCGGGCGCGTCTTTGCCTGGGTCATATAGCGCAGCTTGATGCGTTTGCCCTGAGGGGCGGGCGGCGGATGGGCCTCCATCATGCCCGACAGCCAGCGATTGAGCTGTGCGGTGGTAATCCGGCGGTTCCAGACCTCGTAGGCGCGCATGATTGCCTCGTGCAGCCGGTCCAGCCCGCGGCCAGTTTTGGCCGACACGGTAATCAACGGTGCACCACGCAATTGCGGCAGTAACCGTTCAAAGCTTTCCTTGAGAGATTTCAGCTTGCCCTGGCGGTCCTCTTCAATGTCCCACTTGTTGACGGCGACAACCACCGCGCGCCCTTCACGCTCGGCCAGATCGGCAATGCGCAAATCCTGCTGCTCAAAGGGGATCTCCGCATCCAGCAAGACAACGACCACTTCGGCGAACTTGACCGCGCGCAGCCCGTCCGACACGCTGAGTTTCTCCAGCTTTTCCTGCACTTTGGCCTTTTTGCGCATGCCTGCGGTATCAAATATCCGCATCGGCACACCGTTCCAGTCAGTGCGCAGCGAAATGGCATCGCGGGTAATTCCGGCCTCCGGCCCGGTCAGCAATCGGTCCTCGCCCATGATCTGGTTGATCAGCGTGGATTTGCCTGCGTTGGGCCGGCCAACAACTGCAACCTGCATTGGTTTGGCCCTGGTGGGCATGGGCACCGCATCCGGGTCGGCGGCCTCTTCCTCGCTCAGGTCGACATCGGTTTCCGGCGCATCCTGATCCGCGCGATCCGCAAATTTGTCGGCCAGAGGCACCAGCATCGTGTAAAGGTCATTCAGCCCTTCGCCATGCTCTGCCGACAGGCTGATGGGTTCGCCAAGGCCTAGAGAATAAGCTTCCAGAACCCCTGCCTCGGCGGCTTTTCCTTCCGCCTTGTTGGCGGCCAGGATCACATGGGCAGACCGTTTGCGCAGGATGTCGGCAAACACCAGGTCGGAGGGGGTAATGCCCACCCGCGCATCCACCATGAACAGACAGATGTCGGCCATATCCACGGCTCGTTCCGTCAACCGGCGCATCCGGCCTTGCAGGCTGTCGTCGGTTACCTCTTCTAGCCCCGCCGTGTCGATCACCGTAAAACGCAGATCGGCCAGCCGCGCGGCCCCTTCACGCAGGTCGCGGGTCACGCCCGGTTGGTCATCGACCAGTGCAAGGCGTTTGCCCACAAGGCGGTTGAACAGCGTGGATTTGCCCACATTGGGGCGGCCCACGATGGCGAGAGTAAAAGACATTTCAGGCTCCTGACGGCTCCGGTGGCCGGGTCAAGCCTGCGCTTTAGACCATTTCGGGATCAACGGAAAGCGTGCAATTCACCCTTGGTCGAGACGACGTAGAGGGTGCCGCCCGCAACCACAGGCGCGGTCGTTGCGCCTTGGGGGATGTCGACCGTCCCGATGAGCGTGCCATCCTTCGGATCAAAACTGCGCAACAACCCATCATTGGATGCCACCAGAACACGTCCCCCCGCCACAACAGGTCCGTGATGCGCATAGACCTGCGATTGACGCTTTGGCTTGGATTTCACAAAATTCGCCAGCGGCACGCCCCAGATGCGCCGCCCGTCAGCCGCGCTCAGCCGAACCAGTTCATTGAGATCCGTCAGGACAAAGACACTGCCCCCCGCCGGCCACACCGGGCCGATGGCCCCTTCCCTTGCGGTCCAGACCGGTGTGCCGCTTCCGACATTCAATGCGGCCAACCGACCCGATTGATTACCGACAAAAACCTTGTCTCCGGACACGACCGGGGCGCTGGTCACATCCGTGATCGACGACAGGGCGCGTCCGGTCCTCTTGCCGACAACAGCCGTTGTCCAACGGGTCAACCCACCCTGCCGAAAGGTCGCAACCACCTCGCCAGAGCCGAAGGCGAAGATCGCCAGATCAGATGTCAGCGCGGGCGCAGGTCCGCCCAGCACATTTTGTGCTTGGGGTGGCACATCGGTCTGCCAGGCCACTTTGCCGTTGGATTTGTCTATGGCCCAACCGGTGTCGTCCCCGGCAGTGACATAAACCAGATCACCATAGACGGTCGGTGTGCCAGAGCCTGATGCACCAAGATCCTGGGTCCAACGCACTGCGCCGGTGCTCACATCCAGTGCTGCCAGAACCCCAAAGCCGACCGACACATAAAGAGTATTGCCGTCAACCGCGAGGCCGCCACCCGTGGCCTGCCCCTGCTGGTCCGGGGCCGGCGTGAGATCGCGCGCCCAGAGTGTTGCGCCCGACGTCGACGTCGCCATGACCTGGGCGCCTGAATCAAGGGTAAAGACCCGTCCATCGGAAACCACCGGATCTGCGGTGATGCGCAAACGACGGCTGTCGCCGCTGCCAATCTTTGCGCTCCACTGCAGTTGCGGCGCGGATGTCAGGGCAGGATGCGCCACGCGGTATTTCGCCGTGCCATGTGCCTGGGTCCAATTCGCGTTGGACTTGGCCGCGCCAAGCGAAATCGGCTGGCTGGTATTCTCGGGAATAACCTCTCCGTCCAGCGGTGCGGCCAGTTCAGGGTCTTGCAGGACGGAACGGACGTTCTCACGGACACCGGGGAGGAAGGTTTCCTCTTCTGTGCAGGCACCAAGCAACAGCACACCTGCAAGGAGGCCACCAATCACGGGTTTTTTGTAAAAACGCTGCTGCTGGATCATGGCCCTGCTCACTTTTCTTTCAAGCATCCGTTGCCGCGCACTGCGGTTGGATCAATTTTCTGTCTCGGATGGCGTCTCCGTCGGTGCACCGACACCCCCGTCCAGCGCCGGCTCGCCACCCAGCGCCACAATCACCTGTAGGGCGCGCTGTTGCAAGTCTGGGGTGACTTCCGCGTCCGACAGAATGGCCTGATAGCGCGCAATCGCACCGCCCGTGTCTCCGGTTTCGACGTCCAGCAACGCCAATTGCTCTGCGGCGAGCAACCGCAGCGCTTTGCCCGGTTGCGCCATTGCCTCAAGGGCCTGGCGGCGATTTTCCGGTGTCGCGGTCTCGGTCTGCAACGAGAGGGACTTGAATTGCGCGATTTCGCGGTAGATGGCCGGGACGTCTCTGTCGACGGCCAGCGTATCAAGCGTGGCAACGGCCGCAGCTGCATCCCCCGAATCTGCCTGTTCTGCCGCAGTGAGCAGCCGCAGCACCGCCGAAGATTGCGGTGAACCGGGTTCAATGACGGCCAATGCGGCGGCACGGTCCTCGCTCGCGTGCACCGACAACGCAGCCAGCATCGCATCCCCCAGCCTTTCAGCCTCTGCCCTTTCCTGCGCCTTGCGGTATTCCGACCACGCAGCCCCTCCGACGATCAGAAAGATGACCAGTACGGCAATCCAGCCGTACCGACGCAGAAGTTGATAAAGGCGGTCGCGGCGGACTTCCTCGTTGACCTCTTCAATAAAGCTGTCGGTGTCGCTCATTCTGCTTGCCCCTGACCCTCGTTTTGCCTCTCTTACCGTGCGCATCTGACCAAGCCAAGTCCCCCCGAAGGATGGAACCGCTCACAAATGGGGCAAAATCACCGCATTCCTTGTCACGAGGATGAAAAAACAGCACTTCTAAACTGGTCAGTTCAGTTATCTGGCACTACATAGACGCAACAGCAAGATGTCGGACCAATTGGCCGGGATCAACTCAAGAGGCATGTGATGCGCGTATTCCCGATCCTGGCGGCTCTGATCGTCGCAACCCTTTTGGCGATGTCGATTCTGGCGCGCCCGCAATTGATGGCGCTTTTTGGTGCAGAGGCGGACACCACCGGTGCCACGCAGGCGTCGGATGAAAATCCGGGCACCGATGGGGCGCCGGATACGCCCTCGCAAAAACTGGTCAAGGTGATGGTGCAGAGACTGACCGCGCAGCAAGTTGACAGTGCCGTTCTTTTGCGCGGCGAGACCGAAGCGACCCGGCAGGTCGACGTGCGGTCCGAGACATCCGCAATTGTCGCGTCAGAACCCCTGCGCAAGGGTGCGCGTGTCGAAAAAGGCGATGCCATGTGCGTGCTGGATCCCGGCACGAGACTGTCGGCGCTCGACGAGGCGCGTGCACGCCTGAGTGAAGCGAAATCCCGCGTACCGGAGGCGCAGGCGCGCGTCCTGGAGGCCGAAGCGCGGCTTGAAGAAGCGCGGATCAATCAAAATGCCGCCGTGAAGTTGAGCGAGGACGGTTTTGCTTCGCAGACCCGACTTGCGGCAAGCGACGCGGCCTCCGCTGCGGCCAGAGCCGGTGTCAGTTCCGCCACGTCGGGATTAAGTGCCGCACAGTCCGGCATTGAGGCGGCAACCGCCGCCGTTGCCATCGCAGAAAAGGAAATCGAGCGCCTGACCATTCTCGCCCCCTTCAGCGGCCTTCTCGAAAGCGATACCGCCGAATTGGGCAGCCTGCTTCAGCCCGGTGCCCTGTGCGCCACGATCATTCAGCTTGATCCCATCAAGCTGGTGGGCTTTGTCCCCGAAACCGAAGTGAACCGGATCGCCCTTGGTGCCACCGCCGGTGCGCGGCTGGCAGCGGGCGGCAAGACCGTCACCGGCGACGTGATATTCCTGTCCCGGTCTGCCGACCCTGAAACCCGGACGTTCCGGGTCGAAATCGAAGTTGCCAATACCGATCTGTCGATCCGTGACGGGCAAACCGCCGAAATCGCCATCTCGTCCGAGGGGGTCAAGGCCCACCTGATCCCGCAATCGGCGATGACCCTGAACGATGAAGGCACGCTGGGTGTGAGACTGGTTGATCAGGCAGACGTCGTGTCCTTTGCCCCGATTGAAATCATGCGCGACACCCGTGAAGGCGTTTGGGTTACCGGATTGATCCAGGAGGCCAATGTGATCGTTACCGGACAGGAATATGTCACCGCCGGCGTCAAGGTCGCCCCAACCTGGGTGGAGCTGGGCCAATGAGTGGTATTGTCGATTGGGCCGCCGGGCGTGCCCGGATGGTCATCGCATTTATCCTGCTGAGTGTCGTTGTCGGTGGGTATGCCTATTCGACACTTCCCAAGGAAGGAGAGCCGGACATCGAGATTCCGGCTCTTTTTGTATCGGTGCAATTCCCCGGCATTTCAGCAGCAGACAGTGAAACGCTGCTGGTCAAGACGATGGAAACAGAGCTGGCCGACCTGGACGGGCTGAAAACCATGACCGGCACAGCGGCAGAGAACTACGCCGGTGTGGTGCTGGAGTTTGAATTCGGCTGGGACAAGAGCAAGATCACGGCAGATGTACGCGATGCCATGTCCGCGGCAGAGGCGCTTTTTCCCGAAGGGGCGGAGAAATATTCGATCAACGAATTCAACTTTTCCGAATTCCCGATCATCATCGTCAACCTGACCGGACCGGTCCCCGAACGCACCATGGCGCGGGTTGCGCGTGATTTGCAGGACGACCTTGAGGTGCTGGATGCGGTTCTTGAGGCGGGCCTCGCCGGGGATCGTGACGAGATGCTTGAGGTGTTGATCGACCCTTTGCGGCTGGAAGCCTATAACGTCACGGCGGGCGAACTGATCAATGTTGTCCAGAACAACAACCAACTGATCGCAGCGGGTGAAATTGACACCGCCCAGGGGGCCTTTGCCATCAAGATCCCCTCATCTTTTGATGAGCCCCTCGATGTCTATGCCCTGCCGGTCAAGACAAACGGCGACCGGGTCGTGACGCTCGGCGATCTGGCGCAGATCAACCTGACCTTCGAAGACCGCAAGGGCACCGCACGTTTCAACGGGGAAAAGACCCTTGCCTTGCAGGTTGTCAAACGCAAGGGTTTCAACCTGATCGACACTTCCGCGAAGGTGAAGGAAATTGTCGAGGCGCGTTCATCCGAATGGCCCGAGGGGCTGCGTGCGGCTGTCACTGTTGGCACTTCGAATGACCAGAGCCGCATCGTTGACAGCATGGTGCAGCAACTGCTCGGCTCGGTCTTTACCGCTGTGGCGCTGGTGATGATCGTGGTGCTGGCGGCCTTGGGTATCCGGGCGGCCTTGCTGGTTGGTTTTGCGATTCCGACGTCGTTCCTTTTGTGCTTTGCCTTTCTTGCACTGATGGGGATTTCCATTTCGAACATCGTGATGTTCGGCCTGATCCTTGCGGTCGGCATGCTGGTTGATGGTGCAATCGTGGTGGTCGAATACGCTGACAAACGCCAACAAGAGGGCGAAGGCCCGATGCGCGCCTATGTGGAGGCCGCCAAGCGGATGTTCTGGCCAATCATCTCGTCCACGGCAACAACACTCTGCGCCTTCCTGCCGATGCTGTTCTGGCCGGGGGTGCCGGGTGAATTTATGGGAATGTTGCCCATTACCTTGATTTTTGTGCTGTCGGCCTCGCTGGTGGTGGCGCTGGTTTACCTGCCCGTTATGGGTGGCGTTACCGGGCGTCTTGAAAACTGGATGGCGGCACAGATGGCCACCATCGCCGGCCTGCCCCTGTTGCTGCATTTCGCGATCTTTGTCGGCGTTGTGATTCTGTTCGTGCCTGCGATGCTGCTGATGGTGCCGGCCGCTCCGGGCGCGCCGGGACCGTTGTTTGGATGGATCGGTGCGCAATTTGCCGAGATGAACGGGTTGAACACCTTTTCGGTGGCCGAGACCTTTGCGTCGGTCTTTGCGCTCATTGTGGTCGGTGCTGCGGTGCTGTCGCTGGCGCTTGGCGGTTTCTTGCTGGGCCTGATCGCGATTTTTGCCCTGCTCACCCGTTTGGGTCGTTTTGGGCGATGGATCGTTTCGCGGATGTTCCGCAAGGAACCCGATCGCATCCATGCAGGCTACCGAAGAAACGGATTTGGCCGGGTTATTGAATTCATCGTAGGCAATCCGGTCATGCCCTTGGTCATGGCGGGGGTGGTCTTTGTCTTTGTTGGTTCGGTGATGACCTACTTTGGCAACAATTCCCGTGGCGTTGAATTCTTTGTCGAATCCGAACCGGAACAGGCAATTGTCTATGTGTTGGCGCGGGGCAACCTGTCGCTGGACGAAAAGGACGCGCTCCTTGAACAGGCCGAGAAGATTGTGCTGCGCCACCGCGGCATCCAGACCGCATTTGCATTTGCCGGAGAAGGTGGGCTGAACAGCAACACCGGCGGTGCACAGGCTCCCAAGGACAGCATCGGACAAATTCAACTGGAAACAATCCCCTGGGAAGACCGGCCCAACAAGATTGACCCGCTGTTCACCGTTCCGCTGCTGGGGTTTTCGGTCAACCGCGAGACTCAGGACCCCGCCTATGACGGCGATGTCATTCTGGCGGAATTGACCGAACAGCTGGAAGATATTCCCGGCATCCGCATTGAAATCCTGGCTCAGGCGCGTGGGCCTGCCTCTGGCAAACCGGTCCATCTGCGCCTGAAATCAGACAGCTTTCCCGACCTCCTGGCCGCCACCGCAATGGTGCGCGAAAAATACGAAACCACGCAGGGGCTGACCCTTATCGAAGACACGCGCCCCCTGCCCGGCATTGACTGGCAGATTGACGTGGATGTCGAAAAGGCGGGCCGGTACGGGGCCGACGTGCTGACCGTTGGCGCAATGGTTCAACTGGTCACACGGGGTTTGTTGCTGGACACGATGCGGGTGGATACCTCGGACGAGGAAATTGAAATTCGCGTGCGGCTGCCGGAAAACGACCGGGTGCTCAGCACCCTGGACACATTGAAAGTCCGCACCGCCGACGGGTTGATCCCGTTGAGCAATTTCATCACCCGCACGCCGGTGCCAAAGTTGGCCGAGATCAACCGCGTCGATCAAAAGCGGCATCTGGACATCAAGGCCGATGTCATGCCCGGCCTGATGAAGCTTGTCGAGATCACCCGCGTGAATGGGATGGACCAAAGCACAACGCTGGGCACTCTGCGGCCTGCCGGCAATGATGCCGATGTCACTTCGGCGGATGGGACCGCCTACAAACTCACCGAACGCACACAGGCGGCTGAGGGCAAGGACTTGCAACAGGGGGTGCGCGAGGGCACGTACCGGATGGTGCCGATCAACCCCAATGAACGCATTGCCGAGTTGACCACATGGCTGGAAGAGACCGACCTGCCGCTGGGGGTGAGTTATGAATGGACTGGCGATCAGGAGGATCAGGCCGAAAGCCAGGCTTTCCTCAGCTCAGCGTTTACCGCCGCACTGGGGCTGATGTTCATCATTCTGCTGGCGCAGTTCAATTCGTTTTACAATGCGGTTCTGGTGCTTCTGGCGGTTGTCCTGTCGACCACAGGTGTGCTGATCGGCATGCTGGTGATGGATCAGACCTTTTCGATCATCATGACCGGAACCGGGATCGTGGCCCTTGCCGGAATTGTTGTGAACAACAACATCATTCTGATCGACACCTATCAGGAATATGAACGCTATATGCCCCGGATCGAGGCGATCATTCGCACCGCTCAGGCGCGCATCCGTCCGGTATTGCTGACCACCATCACCACTATGGCCGGGCTTGCCCCGATGATGTTCGGCCTGTCGCTGAACTTTGCCGAAGGCGGGTATACGATTGATAGCCCGACGGCGCTGTGGTGGAAACAACTCGCGACGGCGGTGGTCTTCGGTCTCGGTATTGCGACCGTGTTGACGTTGATGGTGACCCCGTCGATGCTGGCCATCCGCATTTGGGCCACAACTTACATCAGGTGGGTGGCCCGGCTGATGGCCAAGATGTCCCTGGGACGGGCAAGCCGCGCGGCGCGCGATTGGGCGTTGCAGCGAGATGCCCGGCGGGCAGCTGCACAGGAAATCATCTGGGATGATATGCCGGTTGCGACAGCAAGACCGCCGGCCGTTGCCGCCGTTGCCGAATAGCAGATACCGTCGGGATGAGGGCCGCGCCCTCATCCCGACGGCTCAGGCTTGGGCATGTACGCCCAGCAGGAGCTTGCGGACATCGCCCCCGGACCGCCCCATCAGGATCAATGCCAGCGGCGCAAAAAAGAGCATCCCGGCAAAGGTTGCAATCACTCCCAGGGTGATACCCGCGCCGGTGAACCCGCTGCGCCAGGCAACCCAAAGCCCCGACAAGGCCAGATAACCGGCAAAATCAAGATTGAACTGTCCCTGCCAGGTCAGGGACAACAGCCCCGCAAGGAAAACCGGGATCAGCCCCACCCCGTCCCGCAGGACAACTGCGGCGGTATAAAATGAGAGGGCCGCGAAGAAGATCAAAAGCAGGCTGCGCAGGTAAATCATGGTGACGGTCCTTTGTGATGTGACGTTGGTACGCCTTGCCTAGGCCGAATGAGATCATGCTCGCAATTACCTCAGAGGTAACTGACAACGTTCCGTATCTGTACTACCCTCTCCATATGACAGAGTTTTCCCATTCCCTGAAAACATGGCGGCAGGCCCGCCGCTTCAGCCAGTTGGATCTGGCGTTGGAGGCAGAGGTGTCCGCGCGTCACATTTCATTTCTGGAAACCGGCCGCGCCCGCCCCAGCCGCGAGATGATTGCCCGGCTGGGTGAAGCGCTCGGCCTTCCGCTGGGGGCGCAAAACACGCTGTTGACCCATGCAGGATTTGCGGCCCGCTTTGCGACCCGCGATTGGGACGCGGATGAAATGGCGCCGGTCCGGGCCGCGGTTGAACACATGATGGATCGCCACGCCCCCTATCCCGCTATTGCTCTGGATCGGGAATGGCGGTTGATCCGCCTGAACGGTCCTGCGCAAATGATTTATGGAATGCTGGGCCTTTCAAAGGGTGACAGCCTGCTGGAATTGATGGTGTCGGACACCCTGCGGGGCATCGTTGCAAACTGGCCCGAGGTTGCCCATCACACCGCCCTGCGACTGCGCACCGAAAGTGCCGCATTGGGGGGCGTGTCCGTGCTGGACAAGGCGGCCGCGGCGCTGTCTCAGGTTCCTCGGCGCGGCACGCTCCCGACCGGTGCAGTGGTCCCGATTGTCCTTGAGATGGGAACCCTGAGGCTGTCCTTGTTTGGTACAATCGCCCAATTCGGCACACCGGAAGACGTGACGCTGGACGGGCTGAGGATCGAGTTGTTCTTTCCGGCGGACACGGCCACCCGGCTTGCTCTTGCGCATCTGGCAACGGATCAGGTGTCGTAATCTGCCCGACCGGGCCATGAACCTTGTGTGGGGCATGGCCCCTCAGGCAGCCTCCTCAGACTGTTGACGATACCAGAGCTTTGCATATCTGCCGTCGCGCGCCAAAAGGCTGTCATGGGTGCCCTGTTCGACGATATTGCCTTTTTCAAGCACGACGATCCGGTCCGCGTCCGCAATCGTGCTGAGCCGGTGAGCAATGGTCAGCACGGTCCGGCCTTGTCCCGCGCGCATCAACGCATCCTGAATTTCACGTTCCGTTTCGCTGTCCAGTGCAGAGGTCGCTTCGTCCAGCAACAGGATGGGCGGGTCTTTCAACAGGGTTCGCGCAATGCCGACCCGTTGTTTTTCACCACCCGACAACTTCAGCCCCCGTTCACCAACAGAGGTCTGATACCCGTCCGGCAGGCTCTGAATAAAGTCATGGATCTGGGCATTCCGCGCCGCTGCCTCAATATCGGCCTGGGACGCGCCATCGCGGCCATAGGCGATGTTGTAGGCGATGGTATCGTTGAACAGGACAGTATCCTGCGGCACCACACCAATTGCCTGATGCAGGCTCAGCTGTGTCACGTCGCGCACATCCTGCCCGTCAATTTTCAGGGCACCGCCCTGAACGTCGTAAAACCGGAACAGCAACCTGCCGATGGTGGATTTTCCTGATCCGGTGGACCCGACAATCGCGACGGTTTCGCCCGGCTTGGCCTCTATCGACACCCCCTTGAGGATCTGGCGGTCCGGGTCATAGCCAAAACTCACATTCTCAAGCGTCACGCGGCCACCCGTCACGTTCAGCACCGATGCGCCCGGCGCATCGCGGACCTCGGTCGGCTGATCGAGCAGGCTAAACATCTCGCCCATATCCACCAGCGCCTGACGGATTTCGCGGTAAACGGTGCCGAGGAAATTCAATGGCACTGTGATCTGGATCATATAGGCGTTCACCATCACGAAATCCCCCACACTCAACGCGCCGTTCTGCACACCAATCGCGGCCATGACCATCACACCAACCAGACCCGATGTGATGATGAGTGACTGACCGAAGTTCAGGAATGACAGCGAATAGCTGGTCTTGATCGCCGCCTCTTCGTAGCCGGCCATTGCCGCATCGTACCGGGCGGCCTCGCGCTCTTCTGCGGCAAAATACTTGACCGTTTCATAGTTCAACAGGCTGTCGATGGCCTTTTGGTTGGCATCCGTGTCCTGATCGTTCATCTGACGGCGCAGTTTGACCCGCCATTCGGTAACCGCGAAGGTGAACCAGACATACAGCGCAATGGTGACGGCAACGATCGCCAGATAAGTCCAGTCAAACAGGATCGTCAGGATGATTCCGATCATGATTAATTCCAGGATCAGCGGGCCAATGCTGAACAGCAGGAATCGCAGCAGGAAGTCGACGCCCTTGACTCCCCGTTCGATGATCCGGCTCAATCCTCCCGTCTTGCGGGTGATGTGATAGCGCATCGACAACTTGTGGATGTGCCCAAAGGTCTCAAGCGCCAACATCCGCAGCGCGCGTTGACCCACGCGGGCAAAGATCGCATCGCGCAGCTGCTGGAACCCTACCGTCATCAGCCGCGCCATGCCGTATGCGATTGTCAGGCCGATCGCGCCAAGGGCCACCATCGGCACCCCATCCCCCGCCAGCGCATCCACCGCATCGCGGTAAAACAGAGGCGTTGCAACAGAGATCAGCTTGGAGACAACAAGCGTTACCAAGGCCCAGATCACCCGGTGTTTGACCCAAGGCATGTTGGCAGGCCACAGATAAGGCGCGACCTTGCGCAGGACCAGCAGGCCGGACTGGCGCTCTTGCTCAGCGGTCAGGTCGGTCTGGGGCTGCGGTTTTTCCGAAGCGGCAGCTTGGGTGGTGTCAGCGGGCATGGACGTTCCAATATGATTGAAACCCTACTTAAGCCGACGGGGTCCGGGTTGCCACCCTGAGGCGGAATTTTCAGCCCGGAGAATGTGGGGCAGTCTGGCCGTGGCCAGATCAGTCCGGCAGGTCGAATACCTGGCCCGGATAAATCAGATCAGGATCGCGGATCGCGGATTTATTGGCCTCAAAGACCCGCACATAAAGATCACCGCTGCCGTAGCGTTCTCTGGCAATGGCCCACAGGGTTGCGCCCTTTTGCACGGTGATGGCCTTGATCGGACCATTATTTTCCGCAGAAGCAGCCTCGAGAACGGCAGGTGCTTCGCGTTTGAATGGCGTCTCAACCCGGCTGGTCACGCTGCCGTCCTCGTCCACCTCGTCAACACGCAACGTATAGATGCCCTCGTCCACGTCCGGCAAATCTCCGCGCCACCGCCCCTGCGCATCAACGGACAGGTTCACGATGGCAGCGTTGTCCAGATAGACGCGCACGGTCCGCGCATCCGCCTGCGCACGTCCCGAAAGCTGCACGTCGCCTGTGGACGAATAGCTGATCGTGTCGATGGCGACAGTGTCCATGACTTCCGGGGACGCCGGGTTCAACAATTCCACACCGTCTTCCGTGGCCTTGAGAACGGCCACCTCGACGGGCGGCACAACGGGCTGCGGCGGTTCGACATCGGGCGCATCGGCGGGCAATGGGGTAACGGTCATCTCCACGCTTGCAACGGACGCGGTTTCGACAGGTTGTTCTTCGGTGACTGGTCCTGCCTCGGCAACGACCGGATCGGCTTTGGGTGCGGGTGCTTCGGTTGTGACCTGCACTGCAGCTGTTGATTCCACCCTCGGGGCAACCGTTTCCGGAGCGGCTGCCTCGACCCCTGCAACAACCGCCTCGACAACCGCGTCTGGTGCTTGCCGGGTCTGTGCAACGGACGCTTCTTCGGTCACCTGAGCGGTATCCTGCACTGGGTCGGGGCTGGAGTCTGCAACTGTTGCACCATCTGCGGTCTCACGAGCCCCTGCCGCCTCAGTCGGTTCACCCCCCTCGGTGACTTCCGTTTCGGTCGGTGCCTGCGCTACCTCAACGGGTTCCGTCGTAGGTTCTTGCGCCACTTCCGCGACCACAACGGGCGGGGAAACAGGGGCAAGGATGATCTGCTCAACAGATGCGATGTCTTCGCCATCCACGGTCTGCAACAGCGTCAGAACATGACCGTTTCCATCCGGTGTGACAAAGGCAAGCGTGGCAAACTGGCCAGAGGCGTCAGCGGTCGCGGTGGCAATCTCGACACCGTCCTGCAGGATTTGCACAACTGAACCGGGAACCGCGCGTCCGGCAATGACCGTTGTGCCATCGTTTTCGCGGCGCACCTCATCAAAACGCGGGGCGGGCGGCGCAGGCGTTTCCACCGGGTCGGCAGCCTCGACAGTTGGCGCCGCCTCGGTTGGCGCTTGCGCTTGGTCCGGAACACTTTGCGCCGCCTGCTCCTGGGGTTTGTCCGCCGATGGTGCAGGTGTCGTGGCAGGTTCCGGAGCAACGAGGGCGGCAGGTGTTTCTACCGCACGATTGCCAAACTGGACCCACGCAACTCCGCCAACAATGACCGCGCCGACAGCCGCTGCCGCGGCAACGCCAGATCCTCCGCCCAGACTTGTCAGAAACTTCATCATGCGTTTGTGTCCCCTTCGGTTGAGCCTCTTTAACAAGCAGGTTAACAGGGGTCAAAACACCCGATCTCACGTTCTCATTATTTTTGACCGCAGGGGCGCTGATATGGTTCAGAAAACAGTACAAAAATCGGTCTGCGTATATTGCGGATCCCGCTCCGGCGAAGACCCCGCCTTTGGTGCCGATGCGGAAAGGCTGGGTGCCGGGCTGGCAGAGTCAGGCCTGCGTCTGGTCTATGGGGCCGGTGACGTCGGCCTGATGGGCGCAGTGGCACGCGCGGCACAGGGGGCTGGCGGGCTCACCTTTGGGGTGATCCCCCAACATCTGGTGGATTGGGAAGTCGGCAAGACCGACCTGACCTCCTATGTTGTCACCGAAACCATGCATGAGCGCAAGAAAGTGATGTTCATGAACTGTGACGCCGTGGTTGTGCTGCCGGGGGGCGCGGGGTCATTGGACGAACTTTTCGAAGTCCTGACCTGGCGACAACTGGGCCTGCATAAAAAGCCAATTTATCTAGTTAATACAAATGGATACTGGACACCTTTGATGAACCTTCTGCACCACGTCATAGGGCGCGGTTTTGCCGACACCAGCCTGCTGGGCTATATCACCGAGGTGCCTGATGCCAGTGCTGCACTGTCGGCTCTGCGCCGCGATCTTTCCTGACGAAAAGTCGTCACGGAATAAAGCGCAAGGGCCCCCCAGATCAGGCCAAAGGCGATGAAATGCCAGCCGGTGAACGGCTCGCTGAACAGAACCACGGCACAAAAGAACTGCAAGGTCGGATTGATGTAGCTTATCAATCCAACACTGGTCATCGTCAGACGTGCGGTGGCATAGGTGAACAGGATCATGGGAATGGCTGTTAACGGGCCAGAGAATATCAACAGGGCCGTGCGGATGTTCCAGCCGCCGAAATTACCCGTGCCATTGTGGCTGGTTTGCCACAAGATCAGCACGGCAATGGGGAGCAGCACGATCATTTCTGCCGTTACGGACACCATGGCCCGCATGGCAAGGCGCTTTTTTATCATCCCGTAGATGCCAAAACAGACCGACAGGACCAGAGCAATCCACGGCACCGCACCCAAACCGTAGGTCAAAAGACCCACCGCCCCCGTGGCCAATCCAACCGCAATCCATTGCCCCAGCGTCAAGGTTTCGGCAAAAAACAGGCGGCCAATAATCACAGCGACCAGCGGAAAAATGTAGAACCCCAGTGCCGATTGGGTCGCGTAGCCGCTCTGAATCGCCCAGATGAACAGGTACCAGTTGCCAAAGACCAAAGCCGCCGCAATTGCGATCCAGACGGCGTACCTGACGTCGGCAAATGCCCGGACGAGCGCCCCGAACTGGCCCTGTATCATCAAGACCACGCCAAAAATGACACTGGACCAGAATGTGCGGTGGGCCAGCACCTCTATTGGCGGCACCCCTGTCAGGGCCTTGAATACAATCGGTGACAGTCCCCAGAGAACGCTGGCGCAGATCATCGCAATCAGCCCTTTGGCCGCGTCCGTCATGGGGTCATTTCCTGAGTTTCGCATGCGGGTGCACGCGCGTCGTCTTGACGTGTTATGCCCGTGATTTGCATCCAATGCCAATCCAACAAAAAGCCCCGCCGAATTTCTTCGACGGGGCCGGTATGCTTTCCGTTTGAACCGCATCAACAGCACAGACCGACGTTTCCCAGCTCACCCAGACCAGCACGGAAGCGGCGGGCGGCGGTGACTGGGAGAGCAACCTTGAAATCACATGCGGGAGGCGACGTTTTCCCAGTTCACAAGATTATCGAGAAAGTTCGCCAGATAGTTCGGGCGGGCGTTGCGGAAGTCGATGTAATAGGAATGTTCCCATACATCACAGCCCAGTAGCGCCGTTTGACCAAAGCACAGAGGATTTACGCCATTTTCGGTCTTGGTCACTTTCATCCCGCCATCCGCGTCCTTGACCAGCCAAGCCCAGCCTGAACCGAACTGACCGGCACCCGCTGCCTTGAAGTCGTCCATCATCTTGTCAACGGAGCCGAAGCTTTCGACAATTGCCTTTTCCAGCTCACCGGGCATCTTGCTGTCGCCGGGCCCCATCATCTCCCAGAACTGGTTGTGGTTCCAAAGCTGGCTGATGTTGTTGAAGATGCCGTTCTGCGCAACCGCAGAGGCATTATAGGTGCCGGTGATGATGTCCTCGAGGGACTTGCCGGCCCATTCGGTGCCCTCAATGGCCTTGTTCCCGTTCACGACATAGGCGTTGTGGTGTTTGTCATGGTGGAATTCCAGCGTCTCGGCGCTCATGCCTTTTGATGCAAGGGCGTCGTGGGCATAGGGAAGATCGGGAAGTTCAAAAGCCATTTGGGCCTCCTTTGGTGTTTTGGTCTCTATGTCCAAATGGAGTGCCGGCCGCCCCGACGTCAAGGGGTGTGATCGGTTTGAACGCAAGGAATGCCCCTATTTGTGGCAATGATCCCGGAACCATTTGGGGCAATAGATGATCGCCAGGCAGGATTTCATACAGAAACGGGTACCCGCATCAGCCAAACCGCGTGCCTGCCGCGCCGAAGGTACGGCACATGAGACTGGCGCAGCTTTGGCCCGATAGCAGGGGCAGGCACTGCCCCAAAGCTACACAGTGCCTTGGTTCCGGGCAGGTAAGGCCATCAAGGGTGTTTCAGAAAGGTCCGAACCGGCCTCTGGCCTGCCCCTCGCAAGGCCTAGAAGTGGCCGACCTCTGACCCCGGTTGCGCCGCCATGCTCAGCACATCGAACACATAGCGGGCAACCGATCGGAAACACACAATCTGGAACGTCTGTTCCTGTGGCATCCAGAATGCGGCGGGCACCTGTGCCAGACGGGATCGGCGGAACATGCCGGGGGTGAAGTGGTCTGGGTGCAGATCAACCGGGGCCAGCTTCGCCATGACCTCGCGCGCGTTTGGCCCGGTTACGCGAAACACCGCGCGGGCGTCTGATACGTTGACCGCCAGCGCATGGTTCCTGGCCAGCTTGGCGTTCAAATCGGCCAGACGGGCGTGCACCTCGCCATAGGGACACATAATCAGCAATTCATCCGGTGACATCCACGCCAGCCCCTGATCACCCTGAGAATTGCAATGGCGTTGCTGGGGCATGGTGACGCCAGACGCTGCAACCGCTGATTTGGTGATCGCGGAGGACGACAGATCACCGCGCAGCGTGATCATGCCCAGCGGTCCCAACTCGGAAACCTCGGCGATCCCGGCGCGATAGGTGGCGTTCTTCAATGCGGTGACGGGTTCAGACATTCTGCTTCTCCCCTTCCTTGTCATAGAACACGGGGTCCACGATCTTGGCGGTGTAATCGGTGCCGTCAGTGCCGGGGAAAGTCAGAACCTCGCCCATGCGGTCCGGGCCGTGCAGGACCAGCCCCATCGCAATCCCCCGATCAAGTGTTGGCGAATGGTAAGTGGAGGTGACGCGGCCAATCATGTTGCGCTGGTCATTGGCGTTGGTGCCTTCGCCCACGGCATAGGCCCCGTCCGGCAGGGTTGAACCATCGGTGGTCTCCAGACCGACCAGCTTCCAGCGGTTAGGATCGGTCATATGCGAGCGCAGCTGCGCGCGTTTGCCAAGAAAGTCCTCTTTCTTCTTGGAAATCGCCCAGTGCAGACCCAGATCCTGCGGGATGACCGTGCCGTCGGTTTCATCCCCGATCATGATAAAGCCCTTTTCGGCGCGCAGGATGTGCAGGCATTCGGTGCCGTAAGGCATCGCGCCCAGATCAGACCCTACCGCCATCAAGGCATCCCAGAACGCCTGCCCGTGGCTGGCATCCACGGCGATTTCATAGCTCAGCTCACCGGAAAACGAGATGCGATAAACCCGGCATTTGAAGCCGCCCAATTCGCCATCGAGCCATTCCATAAAACCAAGCGCATCCTTGGAAACGTCCATACCGCCCAACCGCTCAAGAGCGGTGCGCGCGTTGGGGCCGACAACGGCCACCTGCGCATATTGTTCGGTTACATTGGCAACATACACGTTCCAGCCCCACCATTCGGTCTGTAACCATTCTTCCATATGGGCATGGATGGTCTCGGCCCCGCCAGTGGTCGTGTGGCACAGCCATGTATCGTCATCAATACGCGCCACAACCCCGTCATCAATCAGGAACCCGTTTTCCGAACACATCAACCCATAACGGCATTTTCCGACTTTCAGGTTCGACATCATATTGGTGTACATCATATCGAGAAATTTGCCCGCATCCGCCCCTTTGACAATCAACTTGCCGAGGGTCGAAGCGTCCAACAGACCCAGCCTCTCGCGGGTATTGGTGACTTCGCGCATCACCGCGTCATGGGTGCTTTCGCCTGACCGCTTGAAGGCATAGGGGCGGCGCCACTGGCCGACCGGTTCAAATTCGGCCCCGTTGGTTTCGTGCCAGTCGTGCATCGGGGTGCGGCGAATGGGCTGGAATACATGTGCGCGCGAGTCCCCGGCAATCGCGGCCAGCGAAATCGGGTGATACGGCGGGCGGAAAGTGGTGGTGCCAACAGCGGGAATATCCGCATCCAGCGCCCCCGCAAGCGTTGCCAATCCATTGATATTGCTCAACTTACCCTGATCTGTTGCCATGCCCAGCGTGGTATAGCGTTTGGCATGTTCAACTGACACAAAGCCTTCTTGTGCCGCAAGACGCACGTCCGACACCTTCACGTCGTTCTGATAATCCAGCCACGCCTTTTCACGCAGTTTGGCGCTGGCTCCCTGCGGCATCAGCCACACCGGCATCATCGGCGATTCTTCGCGCCGGTCGGCCTTGGGTGCGGTCACATCCTTGGGCAGTTTCATGTCCAGACAGGTCAACACCCCATCCGCCGCCGCATGGGCGTCATGCAACACGTCATCGAGTGCAAACATGCCTGACGCCGCCCCTGCTGGCGTGACAAAAGCCATGCCATCCGCGCCCTTGGGCGGATTGTCCAGATCGGGGCTGAAACAGGCGTTGGCCGTGTCCCAGCGCAGCTTGCCGCCGCAATGGGACCACAGGTGCACCACCGGGGACCAGCCGCCGGACATGGCGACCGCGTCACAGGCGATTTCTTCCAGCACCGCGCCCTCACCGGCCTGCGCGCAGATCGCAACGCCGGTCACGCGCTTGCCGCCCTTGACGGATGAAATCCCGTGGCCCATCAGAACACGGATGCCCAGCGCCTTGGCTTGTTCGACCAGACCGCGATCTTCGGGCAGCACCCGCGCATCCAGAATGACCGGCACATCGAGCCCCGCATGTTTCAGCGTGATGGCGGTCAGATATGCGTTGTCGTTGTTGGTGACCACCACAGTGCGGTCGCCAATGGACACACCATAGTTCACCGCATAGTCGCGCACCGCAGCGGCCAGCATGACGCCCGGAATATCGTTCCCGGCAAAGCTGAGGGGTCGTTCGATGGCCCCGGTGGCCGTGATGATCTGCGCCGCACGGATGCGCCACAGGCGGTGACGGGGACCGTCAGCCTCCGGCTGATGATCGTTCAGCCGTTCATAGGCCAGCGCATAACCGTGATCGTACACCCCTGCCCCCATGGTGCGCAGGCGCATGTCGACATTGTCCATCGCGGCCAGTTCATCAATCGTCTTGTCGATGTAATTTTGAACCGATCCGCCGTCGATGTTGCCGCCGTCCACAGGTGCGCGGCCGCCCCAATGGTCGGTCTGTTCGACCAGAATGACCCGCGCGCCCGCCTTGCCCGCCGTGCGTGCGGCCTCAAGGCCCGCCACGCCGCCACCGACAACCATCACATCGCAGAAGGCATAGAAATGTTCATAGGTGTCCACGTCACGGGTCTTGGGCGCCTTGCCCAGACCGGCGGATTTGCGGATGATCGGTTCATAGATATGTTTCCACGCGGCGCGGGGGTACATGAACATCTTGTAATAGAACCCCGCAGGCAGAAACCTGCCAAGATGTTTGTTGATCGCGCCTACGTCAAATTCAAGGCTTGGCCAGTGGTTCTGGCTCGTCGCTGTCAGACCCTCAAAGATCTCGGTTGTCGTCACCCGCTGGTTCGGCTCAAACCGGCCCTCTTCGCCAAGGTTAACCAAGGCGTTGGGTTCCTCGGCACCCGAGGCCACGACGCCGCGCGGGCGGTGGTATTTGAACGAGCGCCCCATCAACATCTGGTCATTGGCCAGCAGAGCGGAGGCCAGTGTGTCGCCCTCATAGCCGCGCATCTTTTTGCCGTTGAAGGTAAAGGATACCGGCTTGGATTGGTTCAGCAGGCGGCCGCCTGTGGCAAGACGTGTGCTCATTTGCGCGGCTCCTTGGTGGGTTGAGAGGTTGGAATTTGAGTTTTTTTGGAAAGATGAAGAAGGATCATTGTGGTGCATCCTCCCAACCGGGGCGTCTTTCGCGGATGATGTCGAGAATGTCCTGAGGCGGCGCATAGGTCTGCGCGCTGTAGCTGCCGAACACTTCAAGCGTCATCGTGCAGCGCGCCACATGGAACCACTTGCCACAGCCGTTCTGATGCCGCCAGCGTTCAAAATGCACCCCCTTGGGGTTCTTGCGCATGAACAGATAGCTTTCGAAATCATCATCCGAGGAGCCGGGACCAAAGCGTTTCAGATGCGCCTCGCCGTGGGCGTGAAACTCGGTTTCTTCGGCTGTGACGCCGCAGTTGGGGCAGTGGATGTTCAGCATGGGCTTGCTCCGAGTGTATGAAGATGGCGGCATGGCCCCAAATTGACGGTATGGTATGGATAACGCATGTCGTTGGCGCGATGATCGCTGGTGCGATTATTCTTGCCGTCACGCTGCTCTGCAAAGGCAAATGCATGCGGCTTGCCCCGCATCGCCCAGGCGACCGTACGGCAGAAACGAAGGCCGAACGCAGATGGGCCGTAGGTGCCACTGCGCTGAACGGGAGTGGCGGGCACAGCATTTTCTAATAATGTGAATATCCGCCCCATCAATGCGCCACCCCTGCCGCCACGCTTTCATCAATAAAGCGCCCTTCGGTGAACCGCTCCAGCCCGAAGGCATCTGTCAGCGGGGAATGTCCCTTGGCCATCAGTTCGGCCATGGCCCAGCCGGAACCGGGGATCGCCTTGAACCCGCCGGTGCCCCAGCCGCAGTTGATGAAGACGCCGTCCACCGGCGTCCTGGACAGGATCGGTGAGCGGTCGCCGGTCACGTCCACGATCCCGCCCCACTGGCGCAGCATCTTGAGGCGGCTCAGCATCGGGAAGGTTTCGATCAACGCGCGCACGGTTTCCTCGATGTGGTGGAACGATCCGCGCTGGGTGTAGTTGTTGTAGCCATCGGTGCCGCCGCCAATGACCATCTCGCCCTTGTCCGATTGCGACAGATAGCCATGCACGGTGTTGGCCATCACGACCACATCCATGCAGGGTTTGATCGGTTCCGACACCAGCGCCTGCAGGGCGACGGATTCTATGGGCAGCCGGAAGCCCGCCATCTCGGCCAGATGCCCGGAATGACCCGCGACAACCATGCCCAGCTTGTCACAGTCAATATCGCCACGATTGGTGGAGACCCCGACAACCTTGCCGCCGTCGGTGCGCACGTCGGTGACTTCGCATTTCTGGATCACGTCCATGCCCATGTCAGAGCAGGCCCGCGCATAGCCCCAGGCCACCGCATCATGGCGCGCCGTGCCGCCACGTGCCTGCCACAGCCCGCCCAGCACCGGATAGCGCGGCCCGCTGATGTCCATGATCGGGACCAGCTCCTTGACCCGCTCAGGGGTGATGAATTCCGTCTGAACACCTTGCAGCGCATTGGCATGCGCCGTGCGTTTGTAGCCGCGTACCTCATGTTCGGTCTGGGCCAGCATGATCACGCCGCGCGGGGAGAACATGACGTTGTAGTTCAGATCCTGAGACATGGTCTCATAGAGGCTGCGCGCTTTTTCGTAGATCGCGGCAGACGGATCCTGGAGATAGTTTGAGCGAATGATGGTGGTGTTGCGGCCCGTGTTGCCGCCGCCAAGCCAGCCCTTTTCAAGGATCGCGACATTGGTGATGCCGAAATTCTTGCCCAGATAATACGCCGTGGCCAACCCGTGCCCGCCAGCGCCGATGATGATCGCATCATAATGCTTCTTGGGCTGCGCATCGCGCCATGCCCGATCCCAGCCCGTGTGGTGGCGCATCGCCTCTCGGGCAACAGCAAATACAGAATATTTCTTCATTATGGCGTCCCCGGTTTCAATAGGCAGGTGTCTGGCCCGACAGAGGTCGACCTGCCGGTGTCGGCTGATCCTGTTCTGGCGGTCTGTGCAGAAAAAAGGATACTCCCCACGGCATTCCTTATCAATTTTGCGACATGCATTGCAATTGCGGCCACCCTGCGCCCAAAAGGTCAAATTGTCCTCTTTTTTCGCGGAGGTTCAGTGGTTAGGTACTGCGCACGGAAACATCGGGGCTTTTCATGACATTCTGGATCATCATCATTGCGATTGCGGCACTTGTTGTGCTGCTTTTGGTGCGGGCAATGCGCCGTTCAACGGATATGACCCTGCCTGAGGCTGCGGATTTCGATGTGCAGGTCTACCGCGATCAACTGGCCGAGGTGGAGCGCGACGTCGCACGTGGTGTGGTCCCCGCCGGAGATGCCGAACGTATCAAGACCGAGATTTCCCGCCGCATTCTGTCAGCAGATGCAGCGCGCGGCACAGGCGACACCGCGCGAAGCGGTCCAAGAACTGTGCTGATCGGGGTGCTGACCGTCTTGCTTATTGGCGGAAGTGTCCTGCTTTACCGTCAGGTCGGCGTGCCCGGATACGGTGATCTGGCTCTGGCGAGCCGCATCGCCTTTGCCGAAGAAATGCGCGCCAACCGACCCAGCCAGGAAGTGGCGGAAAGCGGTCTGCCCGAAGCGCCGTTGCCCAATGACATGTCCGAGGAATTTCTGGACCTCATCGAAAAGCTTCGTGAAGCGGTGGCCCAGCGTCCAGATGATTTGCAGGGCCATATTCTATTGGCACAGAACGAGGCGCGGATCGGCAACTTTTCCGCCGCCGCGAAGGCGCAGGAAAAGGTGCTGAAGATCAAGGCCGAAGCAATCAGCGCCGAAGACATCACCGATTATGCGGAACTTCTGATCCTGGCGGCGGGTGGTTATGTTTCGCCCGAGGCGGAAACCGCCTTGCGTGCGGCCCTGTCGACGGACGATCAGGACGGGCGCGCGCGGTACTACCTTGGTCTGATGATGGTACAGACAGGGCGGCCCGACATATCGTTTCGCATCTGGGATACCCTGTTGCGCCGAGGCCCGGAAGATGCCTCCTGGATCGCGCCGATCCGTGTCCAGATCATGGAGGTCGCAGCCCTTGCCGGTGTAGACTATTCAATGCCGTCCATCGGGGCTGGTGCGGGCGCCGGGCCAAGCCTGGAAGACATCGAAGCCGCCTCCGAGATGACAGCCGAAGGGCGGATGGAAATGATAAGCGGCATGGTTGAGGGTCTGTCCAATCGGCTGGCCACGGAGGGTGGGCCGCCCCGCGACTGGGCGCGTCTGATAACGTCTTTGGCGATCCTTGGCAATCCGGATCAGGCAAAGGCGGTTTATGACAACGCCATGCAGGTATTTGCCGGCGACGCCAGCGCCGAAGACGCCATCCGCGCCGCCGGCAGCCAGGCCGGGGTGGCCGAATGATCTTCGACGATGTGGTCGAATTTGCTGCCGCATTGCCTCCTGCGCGGGCGCTGATTGGTCTTGATCTGGGGGAAAAAACTATTGGGGTGGCCGTCAGCGATGGTTTTCTCAGCGTTGCCTCTCCGCTTGAGACGATCCGGCGCAAGAAATTCGGAATTGATGCGGCGCGGCTGACCGAATTGGTGGCTGAACGCCAGATTGGCGGCCTGGTGCTGGGCCTGCCGCGCAATATGGATGGGTCCGAAGGGCCACGGTGCCAGTCCACCCGTGCGTTCGCGCGCAATTTCGACCGGATGGCGTCCTTGCCCATCACCTTCTGGGACGAGCGATTGTCCACCGTTGCGGCCGAAAGGGCGCTGCTTGAGGCGGATACGACCCGCAAACGTCGCGCCGAGGTCATCGATCACGTTGCAGCCGGGTATATCCTGCAAGGAGTGCTGGACCGGATGGCGGTTCTGCGCAGGCAGGGAACAGGGCATGACTGACGAGATCTGGAAACGTGACGAAATCGAAAGCCCCTGCATCAAGATTTGCGTGGTGCACCCCGAAGCCCGGCTGTGTACCGGGTGCCTGCGGTCGATAGACGAGATCGGGCGCTGGTCGCGGATGACACCGGATGAACGGCGTCAGGTGATGGCGGAATTGCCCGCGCGGGCCGGAGCGTTTTCAAAGCGCCGTGGGGGGCGGGCTGCTCGGATGGCCGGACGTCAGAGCGGTTAGCGGCGGCCCGCAATGCGATAGAGAAGATCAACGCCGCGGTCACAGGTTACAGCACTCTCATACCCCAGCGGTGGAAAGTCGTCATTGGCGCAGGTCAGATTCTGGAGACCGCGCGGACGGGCGGCGACGCCGAGCCCGGCACATGTATGTTTGTATTTGGTATCCAAAAGAAAAATGGTCATTTCCTCGTCCTGCATGGCCGCGTTTCCTTTGTCTTATTATCGTATCCGATATGGCAACAATGGGGCGTTAAAGAGGTGTTTGTGGGAATTCAACCTATCATTAACCCGGTCGCCTGGGGCTGTGATTCGTTTCAATGATCAAACGGGATTTCAGGTGATGATGCGAATGACAGTGGCTAAGGCGCGTTCACCCAGTTACGCACCTCAAATTGAGGCCTGAAATAGGCAATCATGCGCCCTTCCGGCCAGGCCGTGGACGTCGCAGTCCAGGGCGCGACACCGTGCAGCATGTGCCGATGCAAAAGCACCACTTGCCCCGGCTGCGCGGCAACAGGCACGGGCGCGATGCTGTCAAAAACGCGACGACGGGCGCTTTGGTAGATGTCCGTCAGGTCGGTTTCGGAGGGATCGTTCTCGGTCAGCAGCCCTTGAAAGGCAGCACCCATGATCCGGTGGCTGCCCGGATAGACCATCAGCGGCGATGCATCTACGTCATTGAGCGGCAGGCCAAGGATGAAGGCATGAGGTTCGCGCAGGAAACGGCGGCGGTGCGGCCCGATGGGCAGCAGCCCGTCAACATGTGCGGCATACCGGGTGATGCGGTAGCGATGATTTGCATCACTCTCTCCGACGTCCTGTGCCGGGTAACCGGGATAAACCACGGACAATTGCGCCCGATGCCAGACCGCCGGGGCCTGCACATGGTTCCGCCAGACCCCGGCCAAAGGCACCGCCTCGATCGCGCCATCCTGCGTGTTGGGCAAAACGTCGACACCCACAAACCACGTCCGGCCATGCCGCAAGTTGGCTTCCAGCATCTGAGGGTCTGATAGGATGCCAAGTGCGCACCGCCGCGCGGCCTTGGCCCAGCGCAGGACGGCCTTGTCCGGCGCAAAGACCCTGAACCCCTGTTCTACCACCCCAACGCCTTGCGCAGCATGTTCAGCGCAACGAGTACCAAAAAGACTGCAAAGACCCGTTTGAGCGGTCTGGGGTCCATGGCATGTGCCAGCCTGACACCAAGAGGTGCCGTCAGCAGCGTCATCGCGATGATGATCCCGAATGCCACCAGATTGACAGCCCCCACCGTCAGCGGTGGCGCGCCCGATGTGATGTCAACAAACAAAAAGCCAATGACCGAGGGCACCGCGATCAACACCCCGAACCCGGCGGCAGTGGCTACGGCGCGGTGGATTGGGGTGTTGTAAAGGCTCATCAGCGGGACACCGAAACTGCCGCCGCCAATGCCCATCAGTACGGACATAAACCCGACGAGAGGCGACAATGCCGCACGGACAATCCCCCCCGGCATTGCCGGACCGATGCGCCAGTCCGCCCTGCCAAATCCCATATAGATCCCGATGATAAGCGCCAGCGCACCAAAGATGGCCTGCAACGTACCTGACCGAAGCTGGGCCACGACCAGAACTCCCGCAATCGCGCCAAGCACGATACCCGGCGCCCAACTGCGCAGGATATGCCAGTCTACGGCGCCTTTTTTGTTGTGGCTCAGGACCGAGCGGACAGAAGTGACAATGATTGTGGCAAGCGATGTGGCAAGGCACATCTGCATCAATTGCGGGCCGTCATAGCCCAAGGTCTGAAACGCATAGAAAAACGCAGGAACCAGAACAATGCCGCCACCGACCCCCAAAAGACCGGCAAGCACACCGGCGAAGGCCCCGATGACCATAAGCAGAACCGCCATCTGCAGAAGCAATAGGGTTTCAGGCATTGTCTATCCTCGCCGCAAGTTCAACCTACCCAGCCTGCTACACCGCTTCCTGCATCGCGGCCAGTGTTTCGAATTCGGTCAAGGCTGCGAGAACCAGCTCCGGCCCGGCCCCCGGTCTGGACGCCCCTTCCGACAGCGCCCGCCGCCACTGCCGCGCACCGGGGCGGCCCGCAAAAAGGCCAAGCATGTGGCGGGTGATCTGGTTCAACCGGCCCCCGGCAATCAAATGCGCGTCAATATAGGGCAGCATCCTGCGCACCGCGTCTTCTGCCGTGGTATCGGCTGCGCTTTGCCCAAAGATGCGCCGGTCCGCTGCACACAGCAGATCGCCGGGCTGATGATAGGCCGCCCGCCCGATCATCACACCATCAAGGCCCCCTTCCAGAAACGCTTCGGCCTGATCCAGAGAGGTGATGCCGCCGTTGACCGAAATGTGCAGATTGGGGAAGTATTCCTTCATCCGGTGCACCAGAGAGTAGTCCAGCGGCGGGATGTCGCGGTTTTCCTTGGGGCTCAATCCCTGAAGCCAGGCCTTGCGCGCGTGGATCGAGACCCGGATGCAGCCCGCCGCAACAATGCGGGACAAGAACTCCGGGAGCACATCCTGGGGGTTTTGGTCATCGACGCCGATCCGGCATTTGACAGTGACGTCGACGTCCACCGCCGCGTGCATCGCGGCAACGCAATCGGCAACCAATGCGGGCTGTTCCATCAGAACCGCACCAAAGCATCCCGATTGGACGCGGTCCGACGGACAGCCGATATTCAGGTTGATCTCATCATATCCGGCATCCTGCCCCAGTCTGGCGGCCTGCGCCAACTCGTCCGGGTCTGATCCCCCCAATTGCAGAGCCACGGGATGTTCGGCCGGATGATGTTCCAGCAAATGCAGCGCCCCGCCCCGTACCAGCGCGGGGGCCGTGACCATCTCAGTATAAAGCAATGTCTTGCGGCTCAGCAGTCTGTGCAGATAGCGGCAGTGCCGGTCCGTCCAATCCATCATCGGCGCAACAGATAGCCTAGCGTGTTGATTTATTTGCATTTTTCTTGTATCTTCAAACTGTTGCGGGGCAAAGGTGCTACGCAGGAATACGCCCCAATATCCCCCGATTTGCCCCTTTTCGACGACTCAGCGCACACGATATGGCCACTATAAACAAGCTTCCCTCCGGTGGATACCGGGTCCAGATCAGACGCAAGGGCCACTATGTCAGCGAGACCTTTCACCGCTCAAAACGGCGCCCAAACATGGGCTCGCCCGCGCGGTGCCACGTGTTGATCAGGGCCTTTAACCGAACAAGTCGTCCGCCGCGCCTCTTGCGACGTTTGGCGATCTTGGTGACCTGTATATGGACGACATGTGCGTGGTTAGAAAACCACCTCGCAGAAGTAAAGCCGCGACCTTGGCCGCTTTGAAAAACGACCCCGGCAAAGAGCGGATCGGCCATAACGATCACGCGACGCTGATCGAGTATGGCCGCAAGCGGGCCAAGAAAGGGGCCGGTCCCGTCACGCCTGGCATAGATACCGATATGATCAACACGCACACTGGCAGGCGCCCACGGGCGCGACATTTCTTCAGAACCGGTCGGCCTCGCCCGCATTGCCTTGAAGCGGCTGGGTCTGATTGGCAAAGCACGGAACGCCACAGAAGACCGACAAGGGATGAGTTGAACCGCCTGTTCCGCTGCTTTAACAACAACGAACGCCTGACCCTATCGATGACACGGATAGGGCACTTCGCTGTCGCAACCGCCATGCGCCTCGATGAGATTTGCCGCGTGAAATGGCGCCATCTGGATGTCGAACGCCGGATGTTCCTGACCCGCGACCGCAAGGATCCGCGCAACAAGACCCGAAATGACCAGCGCAGTCCGCTGTTTGATGCCACGGGATTCGACGCCTGGACCCAGATCATGGCGCAGGCAAACATATCGGGTAGCCTGAGGGCAAGATAGTCCCCTATAACCCTCGATCTGTTGGCACCGCCTTGGGCCACTGTTCCTTTGCCTTGCCGTTCAGATGTTTGATCCCGTCAAAAACGTGAACCGGGCGGTCTCACATACCAATACGGTGGCGACCCGCTCCGAAGAGCGTCTCATCATCGGATCATTCTGCAGGCCCCCTTGGCTATCGCTTGGCATTGAAGACGAACAGCTGCGTGCCGTCGATCTTGTAATTATCAATCAGCTCTTGGGCCCTCGGAGACGTCAACCACGCCTCCAACTGGATAGCGGCCTTGGCATTGACATGGGCGTGACGTTCGGGGCTGACAGGAAGGTAAGCGTATTGATTGAACAGCAATGGGTCACCGGCCATCAGCAACTCCAGCCCTCCTTTGTTGCTGAAATTCAACCAACTGGCCCGGTCTGCCATGATGTAGGCATCAAACCCGGACGCGGTGTTCAGGCTTGCGCCCATTCCGGCGCCCACGGCCTTATACCACGGCCCGAATTGGGTGGGATCACGCGTGGCGGCGGCCCACAAAGACAGCTCCTTTTTATGCGTGCCGCTGTTGTCACCCCGGCTAACAAACGGCTGCTGTGTCTCAGCGATGCGCCGCAATGCCTGTGCGGCTGTTTTTGCTTCCCTGATTTTCGCCGGATCAGATGTTGGGCCGATAAAAACAAAGTCATTGTACATGATCTCGCGCCGATGGGTGCCGTGCCCTTCCGCAACGAAGACCTCCTCAGCCAATTTGGAATGCACCAGAATGGCGTCCACATCGCCCGCTTCTCCCAGCCGGATGGCTTGACCTGTACCAACGATCAGGAGTTGCACCTCAATCCCGGTGTCGGCCCTGATTGCGGGCAGGAGAACATCTGATAGCCCTGAGTTATGGAAGCTGGTTGTGACCGCCAGCCGCATGGTTTCCGCATGGAGCGGCGCGCTTAGAAACATCAACAGGGTTGCGAGGATACGGATCATTCGACGATGTCTCCTTCAAGGAATGCCCTGGTCTCGGGCCTACGCGGGTTGCCAAAAAACGTGGGTGCCGGGGCCTGTTCGTGCACTGCCCCGTTCAACAAGAACAGCACATCATCCGCCAACCGGCGGGCCTGACCAAGGTCATGGGTGGTCATGATGATGCGGGTTCCGGCATCTTTTGCGCCCTGCAATAACGATTCAATTTCGCGGGTAGAACGACCATCAAGGTTGGCACAAGGCTCATCCAGAAAAAGCACGTGCGGTTTGCGGATCAGCGCCCGGCCCAGCGCTAGCTTTTGCCGTTCGCCCCCTGACAGGCGCGGAGCAGGAAGATCGAGCCGGTGTTGCAGCCCGATGCGTTCGGCCCAGGCGTCTACATGTTTGGCAATTTCGGCCTTGTTCTGTCCCAAAAGCTGTAGCGGATATGCAAGATTTTGACGCACGGATCGGCGCAGCATGATCGGGCTTTGGAATACATAGGCCTGTGCCTGTCGCGCCTCTGCTGCTGGAATGGACCATTCCACGGACCCGCTTGAGACGCGTTCGACCCCGTGTAACACCTTGAGAAGCGTCGTTTTTCCGGCCCCGTTTGGGCCAAGCACAATGGTGAAACCCGCCGCGCCAAGGTCAAGCATCAGCGGCCCCAGCACGGTCTTGCCGCGTCGCTTCACAACGACATCATTGAGGTTGACAGACATCGGCGCGCTCACCATCTCCCGTCCCGTTCTGTGCGTGACAACACGTGAATGGCGATATTCACCAGCAGCGCCAGCGAAATCAGGACAAACCCCAGGCCCAAGGCCAGCGCAAAGTCACCTTTGCCGGTTTCCAGCGCGATGGCCGTGGTCAGCACGCGGGTGGCGTGATCAATATTGCCACCAACGATCATGATCGCGCCCACTTCGCCAATGGCGCGGCCAAATCCAGCCAGCGTGGCCGTCATCAAGCTGCGCCTGCCATCCCAGATCAGCGTCTTGATCCGTTGGCGATTGGTGGTGTTGAGCGAGATCAGGAGGTCATGATATTCGGCCCAGAGTTCGCGCATCGCCTGGTGGGTGATCGAGGCGATCAGCGGCGTGATGATAACCACCTGCGCGACAATCATCGCGGTGGGTGTGAACAACAGCCCCATGACACCAAACGGGCCAGACCGCGACAGCAACAAATAGACGATCAACCCGACCACCACGGGCGGCAGGCCCATCAGTGCATTCAGCGTGGCAATGGCGGCGCGGCGATACCGAAACCGACGGATCGCCAGCCAGGTGCCAAACGGCAAGGCAAGGGCCGACGCGATGACAAGGGCGGACAGACTGACCTGAAGCGAGCGGGCAGTGATTTCCACAAGGTCCGGATCAAGCGTGACAATAAGCCTGAATGCGGCCTGAAGGCCGGCCCATATCTCATTCATTGTGAAACAGCCCTAACCGGATGTGTCTGGTCAGTTGTCGAGCCGGACAGCGGCGCCTGTGGCACGGTCCTGGCTAGAAAAACCGGCCTGCCCCAATATTAGGTTTGATCCAACAGCGATGACGGCGATGGTCAAAAAGGCTAAGAGCATGGTTTTCACGTCAGTTCTCCTCTTGCACTGTGGCAGTGCGTAGATAGTCGATCAGATCATCGCGATCCACCGGTTTCGCTATCCGCCGCAATGGCATCTTCGTGCCCGGCATACAGTGATCTGGGCTTGTGTCGAACAAAGCACCAATAGTCTCGGCTGACCAGATGGTTTCGGCCCCATTTGGCGTATCGGAATGGCGACGCTCAGGCACGTTGTCCGCCTGTCGTCCAGTGATCCCGCGCGGGCGGGGCCCTGCCGTGAGTGCGTAGCCCAGATTGAGCGAACACCATTATGACAAGCGCAGGCAGCATCTATTCCGCAGGTGTTGCGCGTTTTGGCGGGTCTTGCTTGTCCGCCATGACCTCATCAACCCAGATGGAGTGGTGCTCGCGTGCCCATTGCTCTTCAACCTCGCCGGAGCCCATCGCATCATAAGCTCCTTCCATTCCGACGGAGCCAATATAGATATGCGCAAGTACGATGGCCATCAGCACAAAACTCATGATGGCGTGCCACAGTTGCGCATATTGCATCTCCTCATGGGGCGCGAGGGTCTCGCGCAGTTCTCCCAGGCCAAGCGCGCCCGAAATACCAAATGAATTCAGCTTGGCAAACGTGGCGGCGAAAATGTTGATCTCGAACGGGAACAGCAGGGCAAGACCGGATATGGAAATCGAGGCACCAAAGACAATCACAGACCAAAAGATCATCTTTTGACCGGCATTGAATTTCTTGGCCGGCGGGTGGCCCTTTGAGAATATGCCACCGCCCTTGAGCAACCAATTGATGTCGCTTCGATCCGGCAGGTTGTGCAGCACCCACATCACAAAGATCATCACCAGACCCAACATGAAGGCCCATGAGATGTTGTTGTGGACCCACTTTGACCCAACGGCGAGAAAAGAAAATGCCTCATGACCAAAGGCGGGGATCAAAACCTTGCGCCCAAAAAGGGAGATCAATCCGGTGACGCCCAGCAAGACAAAGGAGCCCGCCAGCAGCCAATGGCCAAACCGCTCAATTGCTTTGAAACGGGTGATCTTTCGTCCGGTCTTTTCACCATCAATCCTGATCCGCCCCCGGATCAGATAGAACACAACAAGCAACACAAGCGTGACGAGCAACAAATAGCCACCATAGGTCGCTAACGGCCCTTGGCGAACCAGCAGCCATTTCATACCGCCGTCCTGCACCAGAACGGTCGCGGCAGGACCGTTGTTCGACGCGGTGACGTCAGCCGAGCCAAAGCGCATGGCCCGCCAGAGTTCAGGATCGGATACCCCACCCAATGTACCAAGCTGCGATGTAATGCCCGCCGCACTATCGGGGTCGCCCGTTTCTTGACTGCGGAAACTGTTATCCACATCCTCGCCGCGCTGGCGGGCCATGATGTCCTCAAGCGTCTGTGCGCCGCCGGTGGCGCTGCGGTCTGGCGTCGCTGCATCTTGGGCGTTTGCGGTTGTGATGAACGACACGGTCAGCATCAAAGCGATCAGGGCACGCAGCATCTGGTTTCCTCTAACATTATTGGGCGAAAAAGGGCGATCCTGTTGGACCGCCCCTTTGTTGTTCACTTGCGTAAGCGGGGCGTATCAACCGCCTTTTTGGTCATATGCAGTGCCCCAGCCCCAAGCGCCGGAACCAAAGCCGCGGGCAACCACACGTTCACGGTAAATGCCGGATACGATGTCGCCATCGCCTGCCAAAAGCGCCTTGGTCGAACACATCTCGGCGCAGATCGGCAGTTTGCCTTCTGCGATCCGGTTGCGTCCATATTTGGCGAACTCGGCTGCGGAGTTGTTTTCTTCGGGACCACCCGCGCAGAATGTACATTTGTCCATCTTGCCACGGGAGCCGAAGTTGCCAGCCTGCGGGAATTGCGGCGCGCCGAAGGGACACGCGTAGAAGCAATAGCCGCAACCGATGCACAGATCCTTGGAGTGCAGCACAATGCCGTCTTCGGTCTGATAGAACACGTCAACAGGGCAAACGGCCATGCAGGGCGCGTCCGAACAGTGCATGCAGGCCACGGAAATCGACCTTTCGCCCGGATTGCCGTCATTGATTGTGACGACCTTCCGGCGGTTGATGCCCCATGGAACCTCATGTTCGTTTTTGCAGGCAGTGACACAGGCGTTGCATTCAATGCAGCGTTCGGCGTCGACGAGAAACTTTGCTCTTGCCATTTTTCTTCCTCCTTACGCAGTCCAGATTTTGCAAAGAGTGGCCTTGGTCTCTTGCATCTGGGTTACTGAATCATAGCCATAGGTCTGTGCGGTGTTGGAGCTTTCGCCCAACACATAGGGATCTGCGCCGTCGGGATATTTTTGCCTCAGGTCCGCACCCTCGAAATGGCCACCAAAGTGGAACGGCATGAAGGCAACGCCCTCGCCGACCCGCTCGGTCACCATGGCCATCACTTTGACCTTGGCACCTTCCGGGCCTTCGACCCAGACCTGTGTGCCGTCCCGAACGCCCAGATTGTTGGCATCGCGTGTGTTGATCTCGACAAACATGTCCTGTTGCAGCTCAGCAAGCCACCGGTTGGACCGGCTCTCATCACCACCACCCTCATATTCGACCAGACGGCCGGACGTGAGGATCATTGGATAATCCTTCGAGAAGTCGTTTTTCTGGATCGAGGCATACATGGTTGGAAGGCGATAGAACTTGCGATCCTCATATGTCGGATAGTCCTCAACCAGATCACGGCGGTTGGTATAAAGCGGCTCACGGTGGACCGGCACCGGATCGGGGAAGGTCCAGACCACTGCACGGGCTTTGGCGTTCCCAAACGGCGCACATTCATGCGCAATCGCAACCCGCTGAATACCGCCCGACAGGTCGGTTTTCCAGTTGGTCTTTGGCCCCGCGATACCGTCGATAACGGCGCGTTCTTCCGCCGTCAGCTCGCTATCCCAACCAAGGTCCATCAGCATCTGCATGGTGAATTCGGGGTATCCGTCCTGAATATCAGAATCCTTGCTGTAGACGCCTTCGGCCAACAGATTGTCGCCGTCCCGTTCCACACCAAAACGGGCGCGGAATGTCAGGCCCCCTTCGGAAACACGTTTGGACATGTCATAGAGGTTTGGCGTGCCGGGGTGGTTCATCTCGGGCGTGCCCCAGGAAGGCCACGGCAGACCGTAGTAATCGCCATCTGCCGGACCGCCAATGGCTTGCAGGGTTGTACGATCAAACGTGTGCTGGTTGGCCATGTGCATCTTGATGCGCTCAGGGCTTTGACCGGTATAGCCGATGGTCCACATCCCACGGTTGAATTCAGCCGTGACGGATTCGACGTTTGGCGTTTCGGGATCATCCATTTCGATGTTGCGGAAAAAGCGATCCGCCCAGCCGAATTTGTTGACAAACTTGGCCATGATGACTTCATCTGGCAGCGATTCAAACAGGGGATCGACCACCTTGTCGCGCCATTGGAAGCTGCGGTTTGACGCCGTGACAGAGCCGCGCGTTTCAAACTGCGTACAGGCGGGCAGCAGGTAAACACCGTCCGTCCGGTCATGCAAAACAGCAGAGACAGTTGGGTAAGGATCCACGACAACCAGCATGTCCAGCTGCTCCATCGCGGTCTTCATCTCTTTGCCACGGGTCTGCGAGTTGGGCGCATGGCCCCAAAGCACCATGGCACGCACCTTGTCAGGGTTGTCCATGTTCTCGGGGTCTTCAAGCACACCATCGATCCAACGCGACACCGGAATACCGGTGAGGTTTTGCAGGGACTTGTCCTTGCCCTCCGCATCTTTGACCATCGCGAATTGACCTTTCAGCCAATCGGCGTCCTCACCCCACACGCGGCCCCAATGCGCCCATGCACCGGCGGAAAGTCCATAATACCCAGGAAGGGTATGGCTCAATACGCCAAGATCAGTGGCACCCTGCACGTTGTCGTGACCACGGAAGATGTTTGTACCACCGCCCGATGTACCCATGTTGCCGAGCGCCAGTTGCAAGATGCAATATGCCCGCGTGTTGTTGTTGCCGGTCGTGTGTTGTGTCCCACCCATGCACCAGATCACGGTGCCGGGGCGATTGTTGACCAATGTGCGCGCTACCCGGCGCAATTGCTCTCCCGGGGCGCCAGTGACGCGTTCGACCTCTTCCGGGGTCCATTTGCGCACTTCGTCCTGGATTTGGTCCATGCCCCAAACACGGGTGCGGATGAACTCCTTGTCCTCCCAACCGTTCTCAAAGATGTGCCACAGGATACCCCAGACCAATGCAACGTCGCTGCCGGGGCGGAAACGCACATACTCATCCGCATGGGCCGCCGTGCGGGTAAAGCGGGGGTCACAAACGATCACTGGTGCGTTGTTCTGCTCTTTCGCTTTCAGCAGGTGCAATAGCGAAACCGGGTGCGCCTCGGCGGGGTTGCCACCAATGATAAAGATCGCCTTGGAGTTGTGAATGTCGTTGTAGCTGTTGGTCATGGCGCCGTAGCCCCATGTATTTGCAACACCCGCAACCGTAGTAGAGTGGCAAATCCGCGCCTGGTGGTCGACGTTGTTCGTGCCCCAGTAGGCGGCGAATTTGCGGAACAGGTAGGCCTGTTCGTTGTTATGCTTGGCAGAGCCGAGCCAGTAAACTGAATCTGGTCCGCTTTCTTCGCGGATTTTCATCATGCCGTCGCCGATCTCGTCGATCGCCTGTTCCCAGCTGATGCGCTTCCATTCTCCACCCTCTTTTTTCATCGGGTATTTCAGGCGGCGTTCGCCGTGGGCGTGTTCGCGGACCGATGCACCCTTGGCGCAATGCGCTCCAAGATTGAACGGGCTGTCCCAGCCGGGTTCCTGCCCCGTCCAGACGCCGTTGCTGACCTCAGCAATGACGGTACAACCGACAGAACAATGGGTGCAGACGGATTTGATGGTTTCGACCGCGCCGTTGACGGCGGATTGTGCGTTGGCTTGGGTGACAGCGCCCCCCGTGGCCGAAATGGCGGCAAGGCCCCCAATGGCCAGGCCGCTACCGCGCAAAAAGCTGCGGCGATCAACAGATTTCTCCGCGATGTCAGACAGGATACCAGTCCGTTGGGAGCGTCGCGCAACCCCGTTGGTCTTTTTCCTAAGCATTTTATTCCTCCCTTGCGGGCGCTGGCATTGCCGTTGCACGCTTGGTTAACATTGTGGCCTCAGACAGTCGGGCGTCACGCAACCAGTCGTCTGTGGGTCGTCAGGTAACGGCGCCCTAGAAGCGGGCGCTGTCGAGGTAGGCGCGGGTATGCGCAGTGTCCTGCATCTTTTCAGACGTCAGATCAGCCGGGCTTGCCTCTGCCTGAGTTGCACCAGCGGCAAGCGCCACGGCGGCAACCGGCGCAGCAGTGCCAGCAAATTTCAGAAAATCGCGGCGGCTTGCACCGTCTTCGGTTTTCTTGGTCATGGGATGTCTCCCTCCTTGTTGTGACGGGCATCCCCGCCGGTTATGTGCGGCGCATTACGCCGCTGTCATTCTGAACGCTTCGCGCTCAATCTCGATAAAGGCGCGACCCACACTGCCAACAGAGGCGTACAGGATCGAGTTTTTGGCCGCCTCAAGGTCGGAAAAAAAGTGCCCGGCCCAAGGTGCGATATGTCTGTTGAAAAACATCTTCTGGTCATTCAGCGCCGCAGGCGCGGCAAAACGCCCGACAATCATGCCGCCCATCATCTCCATCAGAGAGGCGATGTTGTCTTCGGGTTCATAAACGTTTGGTGATCGGGTCATACCACGTGTGGCCATATCGGTGCGCAGGGTCGCCAGCGGTTTTTCATTCAGGAACCCGGTCAGATAATAGCTCGCATAAGGCAGCAGTTCGCCCCGCCCCAACCCGATAAACAACGCATTGAATTCGCTTTCGACCTTCTTGGGTTTTGTGACCCGCGCGACACGTGCCAAAGCACCGATGGCTTTGCCCAAATCGCTGTCGTCGCCAGACAGGCCCGCGCATTGATCCAGCAACAACTGATCCGGTGGCCCCGACAGGATCAGGCCCAGAAAGTTATAGAGGTCGGCGCGCAAACGGTCCTCGGATGGAATGTTAATATCTTCGGCGGCGTTCACGCAGCGCTCTCCTCAAATGTGAATTTCATCCGGCGCGGGGACGGGCTTGCCAATACATCGTCCTCACCCGTCTCGCCGGCGTCGACAAACGCGATGGCCGCGTGGTCACCCTCAACCTCAGCAAGCAGGACTTCCTCCTCCTCCACTTTCGGTTCGATCTCCTCGCCGTCCGGCGGGTTATCCTGTAGCTCAGCCTGACGCGCCATTTCCTGAACGTGCTTCAGCATGCCGTTGCCCACCTGATAGGCCGTCTGCATGTTCTCGATCACCATGCTCGCATCGGTGAAATCCTCGCCGTAGTCGACCAGCATATCAACATTCGCCAACACCGGGTTGGAGCGCCACAGCGTCCGCAACGCTTTGCGGCGAATACGATCCGGCACGGCCTTGGCCATAAAGACGGAAAAATCATCCCCCGCCTGCATGGCCTCTGGATCAGGCAATTCCAGTTCGGCCAACAGTTCGGCATCGGACTTTTCTTCAAAGGCTGCTTGTTGCGCGCGCAATTCCTGCTCTTCGGCATCATCCTGCACTTGCCGCGCTTCGGCTTTCACCCCGGCCTTGCGGCGCGCCCAGAAATCGCTTTGCCCTCTCAATGTATCGTCTCCTTATGCGAGGGCGCACGATACACGTCAGTGGCCTGGCGAATCCGCGCATCACCAACGCCGTCTTCTTTCAAGTCCACTCGGGTCTTGTTGCGGCGGCGCTTGACGAACACTTCGTCTTCGTGGTGCAGTTCAACATAATCCCTGATCCATGCCGCCAAACCTTCGGGCATCGGGACTTTCTCAACCAGTTCCTCACCGGTGTCCGCATAATCCTGCGCCTCGTAAGGCGAGGCCGTGGCCAAAACCATATCCAGCGGTTCATCGTTTTCACCTTCGCGCATCACGACATAGATGGCAGGCACCTTGGCGGACAATCCATGAAGATAGGCTTCGGTATCGGTGCGGAACAATTCCAGCGGCAAGGTCGCGGCGTGATACTCAACCGCCTCACCGTCACGACGCAGCTCCTTCCAGGATGCCTCGCCTGCGCCGGGCAAAACCGCCACGGCCTTCCAGACGTGCGACACCCAGCGCGTCACGCCGGGTACCCTGCGGATCACGATTCCCAAGGGTATTGAAATGGATTTTTGGCGGCCTTTGGTCAAAATATCCCCGACGGTGTTCCGTTGCATACCGTATTATTGGCTGACCCTGCGGCAATCTCAAAGCCCTTTCTTGGGGCATGAGCAGGAAAATCCGTCCCGCGCGAGATTTCCGGGTGATTTTTTTGTCCAACAGTTGGATGAACCCCCTTGCAGGCATGGCTTTGCGGTTTCGGTTCTTCGGAACAATGGAACCACAGGAACATCTTGTCGCAGGTGCAGAATTGCCCGCTCGCCGTCAAAACATCCCTAAATTGGGTTTACGACCATGGCGAATCGCGACTAGCCTGTCCCGTGCGCTGCTGCTTCGGCCTGCGTTGACGGGAGCTTTACACTTGGCGAAAAAACTCATTTTATGCGATTGCCTCGGCACTCAAACCCTTGATGCAGAGACGATTTCCGGCGGCTCTGACTTGCCGTGCTCAAGAATTTACACAAACCTTTGTGTGGACCAGATTGGCCTTGCCGCGACGGAAATTTCCGAGGGCGGGGCGATCATCGCCTGTCAGCAGGAACGCCAACGATTTGAAGAGCTTGCTGAAGAGATTGACGCAGATATTCCGGGCTTTGTTGATTTGCGTGACCGCGCCGGTTGGGGCGAAGGGGATGTGGCCCCAAAAATGGCCGCCCTCGCCGCCGAGGCCGCTCTATCCGTGCGAACGGGCCGATCCGTCGATGTGATCTCAGAGGGCACCTGCCTGATTGTCGGCGGTGCAGCGGCAATCGAAGCGGCATCCGAATTATGCGACACGCTGGCCGTGACGGTGTTGTTGGCTGACGCTGACCATCTGTCCACGGACCGGCGTTTTGACTGCGTTGTTGGATCAATCCGCCGTGCGTCCGGGGCGTTGGGCGGGTTTACCGTCAAGTTCGACGCCTTGCAGCAGGTCATTATCGGTGGGCGCGGTGCGGTGCAACTCAGTGCCCCGCAAAACGGCGCGGTTTCTGAATGTGATGTCATTCTGGACCTCAGCGGCGACACTGCCCTGTTTCCTGCCCCTGAAAAACGCGAAGGCTATTTCCGGGCTGACCCCACACATCCCCCGTCCGTCGCCAAGGCCGTGCTTGGTGCCTCGCATATGGTCGGGACTTTTGAGAAACCGCTGTATGTGCGCCTTGAACCCAGCATTTGCGCCCATAGCCGCGCCGAACAGGCCGCCTGTTCAAACTGCCTGAACGTCTGCCCCACCGGCGCGATCACGTCAGCGGGGGAACATGTGGCGATTGATCCCATGGTCTGTGCCGGCTGTGGATCCTGTTCGGCTGTCTGCCCGTCAGGTGCAATCAGCTATGACGCGCCGCCTGTGGATACGCTGTTTCGCCGTCTCTCGACGTTGGCCTCGACCTATCGCAAGGCGGGCGGGAAAACCCCCCGGCTGCTGGTGCATGATGCGGACTACGGGGTGGAAATGATTGCCCTTTCCGCGCGCTTCGGTCGCGGATTGCCGGCCAATGTCATTCCCTTGGAGGTCGACTCGCTGTCGGGGTTCGGGCATGCCGAAATGCTGGTCGCGCTGGCCTGTGGATTTGGCCATATGGACATCCTTGTCTCGCCAAGAAGCGAACTGGATGTGATTGAGACACAAACATCTCTGGCCAAAGCCCTGTCAGGTGCCGATGCCGTGCATCTGTTGCAGCCTGACGATCCTGACGCCCTGTGCGACATTTTGTACACCGAAATACTGGCCCCCGTGGTGTGCGACCCGGTTCGGCCCATCGGATCGCGCCGCCAGGTGACCCGGCTGGCCGCAAAGACGCTGCAACCTGATGCCACCCTGCTGGAGTTGCCGCAAAACGCGCCCTATGGTGCCGTGTTGGTGGACACGGATGCCTGTACCTTGTGCCTGTCGTGCGTGTCGTTGTGCCCGTCAGGCGCCTTGGGCGACAATTCGGACAAGCCGCAGCTGCGGTTTCAGGAAGACGCCTGCCTGCAATGTGGCTTGTGCAGCAATATTTGCCCGGAAAAGGCGATCACGCTCAAACCTCAAATGGACCTGACGGATGCGGCATTCAACCAACGTGTCGTACACGAGGAGGAGCCCTTTTCCTGCATCGAATGCGGGGCACTGTTTGGGGTGAAATCAACGGTGGAAAAAATCACCGAAAAGCTGGCCGGCAACCACGCGATGTTTGCCACGTCGGATGCGGCCAGGATGATCCAGATGTGTGACAATTGCCGCGTTCAGGCCCAATACCACTCAACAGACAATCCGTTTCAGGGCAAAGAGCGCCCGCGCGTACGCACCTCAGAAGACTACTTTTCCAAGCGCAAGGATCACTGAGATTGTATCGGCGCGCCCAGATCGGCCGGGGTGATCGAGCTGACGTAGGCGACAATCGCCTCGATCTGTTCAAACGTCACCTTAATGGGTGCAATCGGAGACGGCAGGTTTTCAGGAAAAGGCTCTGTGACGTCCGCAACCTGCGTGAAGGCGGGATGTGGGTTGAGCAGGAAGAACGTCTCAAACCGTTTCCGCCAATCGGGCAAAGTACGCATCAGATGAAACGAAGGGGTGGAACCGATCGCTTTCATGCGGTTGGACGCGTTGACCACATGGCAGCGCCCGCATTGGGTCAGGCTGACCCGTTCTCCAAGCACCGCGTCGCCGCTCAACGCCGCGGTCTCAATCTCGGTCTCGACAGCGAAATCGGCGCTAAACATCGCCTCACCATTCGGCGCAAAGGCCTCTATCGTGCGCTTGCCTATGTCAGACAGCAACCACGCCTCAAAGGCCGCAACATCTGGATCATCGGCCGTTTCGAGATGCCAGATCGTATCGCCCTGACTGAACACCGGCACCCCAACAGCGCCAAACGCTGCATCCCCTGCCCCCGCCGTTGGCGTGATGCGGATGCCGGTTTTAAGCGAGAACCGCGGCAGCAGATGTTTGATAAACCCCGACTGGGTCAGAACATCAGGCGTCTGCAAGGTGAACGCCTTGTCCTGCGCCAGCGCGGGCATTGCACCCAGCGCGATCAGCACGGCAAACTTTTTCAACATTCCAGCCGCTCCAATCATCTGCATCAGGTTGCATATGAACCTAAGAGCGTTAGGGTCACAGGGTCAACATTTCCGGGAATTCAAAGGGCAATATCATGAGCGAAGACTTCAATATGTCGATGCGTAAGTTTCTCAAACAGGTTGGTGTCACGTCCCAACAAGCCATCGAAGAAGCGATGCGCAACGCAGGCGATACATCAGGCAAGACCTTTGAAGCAAAAATGGTTCTGACCGTTGAAGGTATCGAGCTGGAACATGTCGTCACTGGCAAAATCGAAGGCGTATAAATGGCGCTGTCCCGTGAAGAGGTTCTTGCCCGCCTAAAAGAAATCAAGGCGCCGTCAGGCGTTGATATTGTTGAAGCGGGGTTGGTGCGCGCATTGAACGTCGACGGCGATGCCGTACGTTTCGTGATAGAAGTCGATAAGCCAGAACCGTTTTTGGAAACCAAGGCCCAGGCGGAGCAGGCATTGACGGCTTTGGGGGCGGCTGCGGTTTCGATTGTGATGACGGCACATAGCAAACCGGCACCGCCGCCGGATCTGACATCAAATCGAAAATCAGAACCCGCAGGCCCCCAGAAAATACCGGGCGTGGATCGCATCATCGCCATTGCGTCGGGCAAAGGCGGGGTTGGCAAATCAACCGTTGCGGCAAATCTTGCCTGCGCTTTGGCGGCTGAGGGCCGCCGTGTCGGGATGCTGGATGCAGATGTGTACGGCCCTTCGCAGCCCCGCATGCTCGGTGTCTCTGGCCGACCGCAAAGCCCGGATGGCAAACTGATTTTGCCCCTGCGCAATTTTGGCGTGACGATGATGTCCATCGGGTTGATGACCAATGAGGATCAAGCGGTCGTCTGGCGCGGTCCGATGCTGATGGGCGCATTGCAACAGATGTTGACCCAGGTGCAATGGGGCGCCCTGGATGTGTTGATCGTTGATCTGCCCCCCGGCACCGGCGACGTCCAGATGACACTGGCCCAAAAGGCGCATTTGGACGGCGCAGTTATCGTTTCCACGCCACAGGACGTCGCTCTTTTGGACGCCCGCAAGGGGATCGACATGTTCAACCAGCTGGGGACGCCGATCATTGGCATGATCGAGAACATGAGCACCCATGTCTGTTCCCAGTGCGGCCATGAGGAACATGTGTTCGGGCATGGTGGCGTTAAGACCGAAGCCGAAAAACTGGGTGTCCCCCTCCTGGCCGAAGTGCCGCTGCATCTGGACATTCGGATGGCGGCGGATGGCGGCGCTCCGATTGTGGTTTCCAAACCGGATTCTGCACAGGCCGCTGCCTTCCACAAGGTGGCCAAAGCATTGATTGAGGCAGGCAAGGCATGACCACCCCCAGCTTCCCACCGCTGTTCAGCGGGCTGGCTGTTGAAGGTCAGATTGACCCCTTCGAAAAGGCCTGTGCAGAGGCCGCGCGCGGATGTGATGCGGGGCTGGTTGTCTACAACCTGGGGGCGAACACTCTTTGGGCAGCATTGGTTTTTGCCCCCGATGTCGCGTTGGCCAAAGCGATGGCGATGTTGCCGCTGTGCGGCGTGGGATTTCAAAACGCCTTGGGCGCTTTGGCCCCGCCGGAAGTTGCTGTTCATCTTGAGTGGGCGGGCGGCGTTCGGATCAATGGCGCGTCTTGCGGAAAGCTGCGCGTGACGGCATCCAGCGCCGATCCGGCATCAGAACCCGACTGGCTGGTTGTCGGGCTTGAGTTGCCGCTTTGGCCCGAAACCGATGCCCCCGGAGACACCCCCGACCAAACAGCGCTTTATGCCGAAGGGTGTACTGATGTGGATGCAGTCGATCTGCTGGAATCTTGGGTGAAACACACATTGGTGGGCATCAATACATGGATGGAAGGTGGGGCCGCTGCCCTGCACAAAGATTGGCGCGGATTGGCGCATGGTATCGGGGAAGATGTCGAAATGAACGGGATGTCGGGCACTTTTCTGGGTGTAGACGAACAATTCGGAATGTTGCTGCGGGATGCGCAAACCACCCACCTGATCCCCTTGACCCATCTACTGGAGGGCAGCTGAGATGTTATTGGCCCGTGCGATCCACTTTGACGAAAGTGACATGAATATCTTTCACTCGCCCGCGCGCACCGGAGAATGGTGCATCTCGGGCGGGTTTGAGTTCTCCGACTGGACCGAGGCCGATCTGACAGGCAAAGCGCGACAGGCGTTCTCCAACGGCTGGTTGGGGGTCGAAACCTTTGGGCGCGTGACGATGGTTGCCGTCACCCAGGTGGAGCCGTCCGAATTCGAGGTGCTCAAGACCGCCTTGGCGCAGCATTTTGTCCAAATGTACGGCGCCCCCTCGGTCGAGGCGGCACTGCAGGTCGCTGAAGATGAGCTGCGCCACATGGCTGAGCTTTGTGACAACCAGGATGCCAACACATTGCTGACCGTGGCACGCGAGTTGACTGAGGCTGGGGTGAAAGAGAGCTTTCGCATGATTGAACCCAGAGACGCGGGTCTGGATCAATTCGCGATCCACGGGTCATTGGATGAGGAACCGCACGGCCATTAGAAA
>CAXBKL010000003.1:0-70963 GCA_963976125.1 uncultured Sulfitobacter sp.
GCGCAAATTGCCGGGATTTGGACACCTCTCGGCTGATTGCGGTCGCACTTGCCAGCGTCGCTTCGTTCGACAGGTGCAGCCCCAGCCGAGGCGCCCCCGTTCGGTGAAGGATGAACCACATGCTGTCGCCCGAAACCGCCAGTTCATAGTCAACCACGCTGGTCCAAAGCTGCGCATAGCGGACAACCCGCGAAAACGATCCATGAAGCGTCGGAGCCGCCTTGAACGCCAGCCCAAGCGCCCCATAGTCGTCGCATGACATCGACGCACCCGTCCGCAGGGGCAGATCGACCACATCGACGTTCCGGGCAATGCGTTCGAGCAATCCGTAATAGGCATCAGCGGCAACCATGATCTTGGGATCGGCCACGCCATCCGGGTCAATCCCGACAGATCTCAAAAGGCCCGGCCCATCGACCTCGGGCCCCGCCGCCAGCACCATCTTGCGCACAAATAGGGAGGTCACGGATTCCATAGGGCAGCTTACAATCTGGCGGCGCTGACTGTCACGCCTTTGCGGTGCGCATGCCGTTCACATCGGCACAAGGTCAGGATCGACGAGGTGCCGCACACATGCCAGACAGCAGCGTCATGTTTTACGCAAAGGCCAGATCAACCCTGCCGAAGCGGCCAAAATCTGCGGTGATCCCGGTGCCGGGCGGGCATTCGACCGGCCGGATGAAGCTGCCCGACAGGATGATCTGCCCCGGCTCGATGGATTGCCCGTAACCTGCCATGCGTCGGGCAAGCCAGACGACACTTTCCACCGGATCATCCAACACGCCAGCGCCAAGCCCGGTCTCTTCGACCTCAGCATTACGCGAAACAATCGCCCCGACCCAGCGCAGATCAAACGCCGCAATCGGATGGCGCTCTGGTCCAAGCACAACGCCAGCGTTGGCGGCATTATCGCTGATGGTATCGAATACCGTGCGGGTCTTGCCGGTTTCCGCATCGACCCGCACGATCCGGGTATCAAGGATTTCGATGGCCGGGGCGACAAAATCCGTCGCGGCCACAACCTCGGCGCGTGTCACCTGCGCCCCGCCAAGCGGGGCCTTCATCACAAATCCGATTTCCGCCTCGATCCGAGGCTGTATGAAGCGGCCGGCGGGAACGGTGGCACCGTGGTCAAAGGCCATGTCGTCAAACAGAATTCCGCTGTCTGGAACGTCAATATTCAGCGCGTATTGCATGGCCTTGGACGTCAGCCCGATCTTCCAGCCAATAACAGAACGCCCGGCCTGCATCTTGGCCGCATGTATTGCGTTCTGGATCGCATAGGCATCGTCCATCCCCATGTCGGGATGGCGCCGTGTCAACAGACCGATCTGTTCCCCGCTGGCCTCTGCGTCCAGCAGATCAGCGGCCGCCCGCGCGTGATCTTGCGGCGTCATCGGGTTTCATCCGCAACGGTGTTGCGCAGGGTACCGATTGTGTTCACCTCAACCTCGACCACGTCGCCGGGGGCCAGATACCGGGGTGGATCAAACCGGGCACCTGCACCTGTTGGTGTGCCGGTGACAATGATGTCGCCGGGTTCAAGGGTCATGAAGGTCGAGATGTATTCAATCTCGCGCCGGATCGGGAACATCATCCGGTTCAGGGTATCGTCCTGGCGAACCTCGCCATTCACCCGCGTGATGATGCGGGCATCATCCAGTTGGCTGGCGTTGGTGAACGGCACCAGCCAGGGACCAAGAGCCCCCGAATTGTCCCAGTTCTTGCCTTGGGTCACGTTGAATTTGGCGTGCCGCACCCAATCGCGGATCGTGCCTTCGTTGCAGATTGTCAGCGCCGCGATATGGTCATAGGCGTCCGCCTGCGCGATCCGCCGCCCCTGTTTGCCGATCACGATGGCAACCTCGCCTTCGTAATCAAGCGTGTGGTTTTCCGGCGGTCGGATCAACGGGCGGTCATGGCCCGTGAACCCGCTGGCAAAACGCGGAAACAGTGACATGTATTCGGGCAGCGCGCTGCCATCCTTGTATTCGGCGTTCCGGTCGGGAAAGTTGACCCCGACGCAAAGGATCCGGCGCGCATTCGGCAGGACCATGTCATACCGGAATTCGGTATGGGTAACGGGCCTGTCCGCCGCCGCATCCGTCAGCTTGCCCAACCCGTCCGCCTGCACAACATCAAGGAGCGTTGGCCATTCGGGAAAGTCCCGGTCAAGAGCAATCATCCCCTTGTCCGTCACAGCCCCATAGTGATGCGCATCTGCGCTTGAATAACTCGCAAACTTCATCTGATGGCCTCCCAGACCTCCCCGATCACGGCCTCAGCCATCATCACGTCCTCTCGTGTCGTATCGAATTGCCCCACCTGAAAGCGGATGACCTTGCGCCCTGCATGCAGACCCTGGGTCAGATAAATGCGCCCATCGTCGTTGATCGCATCAACCAGCCGCTGCTGGTCCGCGTCACTGCCGATGCACCGGAAAGTGAACAGGCTCAGAATCGGTTCGGTTGTGATCTCGAATTTGTCATTTGCGCGGATCGCGTCGCATAGCTCGGCGGCCCAGGCCACGTGATTGCGGATACGCATGCGCAGGGCCTCCAACCCATAGGACCGCAGCAGGAACCAGATTTTGAGTGCGCGAAACCGGCGGCCCAACGGGATTGTCCACTCGGAATAATTGGTGACCGCCCCGCCGCTGGTCTTGAGATACTCCGGCTCGATCTTGAGTGTTTTCAGCTGCGGTGTCGCATCGCGGAGAAACTGGATCGAGCAATCAAACTGGGCACCCAGCCACTTGTGCGGATTGAAAACGATGCTGTCATAGCCGTCAGCACCCGACCAGAACGCCGCGCGGAATTCAGGGCAAATCATCGCCGACCCCGCCCAGGCGGCATCGAGGTGGGTATAGAGATCATGTGTCTGCGCGACCTTGAGCACCGCACTCAGATCATCGCAGGCCCCGACACCGGTGCCGCCGGTGATGGCGATAATACCCGCAGGTGTGTGGCCCGCCGCAATATCCGCCCGGATTGCTGCGTCAAGAGCGTCGGCATCCATGGCAAAATGTGGCCCCTCGGTCGGCAACTTGACCAGGTTCGACTGCCCGATCCCGGCAACCCAGCACGCCCGGTCGATTGACGAGTGAACCTCTTGCGAACAATAGACACGCAGTTGGCCTTTGCCCGACAGACCATCCTGATTGCCGGTATATCCCGTGGCCCGCTCGCGCATCGTCAGAACCGCCGAAAGCGTGGCCGATGACGCACTGTCCTGGATCACGCCGGTGAACCCATCGCTCAGTCCAAGCGCCTGACGCAACCACTTTATCATGACGCCTTCCACCTCTGATGCGGCGGGCGACGCTTGCCAAAGCATACATTGGGACGCGACAGTATTCACCAACTGTTCGGCCAGCATCGAAGGCGGTGCTGCGTTAGCGGGAAAATAGGCGAAAAAGCGCGGATGCTGCCAATGGGTCATGCCCGGCATGATGATCCGGTCAAAATCATCGAGGATGGCGGCCATGTCTTCGCCTGTTTCAGGCGGTGACGGTGGCAATTGCACGGCAATCGCCCCCGGCGCGGTCTGCGCCCGCACGGGTCGGTCCCGCAACGTGGTATGATAGGCCGCACCCCATTCAGAAATATGCTTTCCCCACTGGGCAAACTCATCCCACTTCATCGCTGGTCCTCCGCGTTTGTCTGGCCCGTGTCCCGGTGCCTGGTTTTTGAGCGCTCATCGCGACGGCAGCAGCCGTGCAGCGCACAAGGCCGGATATGGATCAATCCACATCAGGGGGCAATGATCGGGCTGGCTTTGATGTCGGAATCTTTTGTCTCGACCCCGACAAAATTGGTGCCGTGCCGGAACCAGCTTTCCGGTGCTGCTGCGCCCCAGAGTGTCTGGCGCTGCGGGTCTTGGAGATCCCACTTGATCGGTTCAAGGTCAGGGTCAACGGTCTGATAGTCCGAACAATAGATCTCGATCCGGTGCCCGTCAGGATCAAGAACATAAAGAAAAAACGCGTTCGAGATACCGTGCCGTCCCGGTCCGCGTTCGATGTTGCCGACATACCCCGTCGTTGCCATCAAATCGAGCAGGTCGATGATATTGAGCGGTGTCGGCACCCAGAATGCGACGTGGTGCATCCGCGGACCAGTTCCGTTGGTAAAGGCCATGTCATGCACACCGCCCTTGCGGTGCATCCACGCAGCCCAGAGCCGCTTGCTGTCTTCGTCCTCGGTGTATTCGGTCACGCGGAACCCAAAGTCGCTGTAAAACGCAACTGAGGCGTCGACATCGTGGCTGAAGCAGTTGAAATGGTCGATCCGCAGCGGTTTGACCCCGCGATAAAGCGCGTAGTTCTGATGAATGGGCGGCAAGCGATCCATCTTGTGATAGAATTCAAGCGGGATGCCCATGTTGTCGGAAGTTAGCAGCGTTTTACCCTGAAAAGGGCGCTCTATCCATTCCGTCGGGCGCCCTCTTGAGCGGAAATAGACCTCTCCACGGTCAAGGTCGTCCTCATCGAAGGTCTTGAACCCCATCACTTCGACCGTGCCCGGTTGGTCGGACTTCTGCAGGATCAAACAGTGATGGCCCCGCTCTTCCATGGCACGCAGGTAGATGTGGCTGTTGGTTTCATCCGTCACCTGAAATCCAAGTATTTCGGTATAGAACGTCCGGGACGCCTTCAGGTCGGCGACGTTCAGGCAAGCGTGGCTCAACCTGATGGTATTGAAATCAGGATAAAGGTTTGGTGCGGGTACGGGCATCACTGGCTCCTGTTGAACGGGTGAGATGATGTTGGGTCGAACGGATATGTCTTGTCGCGGTCTGGGGGCATGGAATGCCGGTTTGTGGTGCAGATGGGGCCGAGCGCAGGCCCCGCTCACGGGCCGTCAACACCTGCATGGTCGGCATACATGTGCTTTTGGCACCGGAAACGGTCACTGCCATCAGGTCGCGCCCAGTCGGGTGATTTTGTGGCGGCCGGTGGCAAAGCCGATGTGCTTTTGCTCCATGTAGAAATCGAACGACCAATCACCGCCATCGCGGCCAATGCCGCTGGCTTTGACCCCGCCAAAGGGCGTGGGCAGGTGGCGGACATTTTCCGAATTCACCCAGATCATCCCCGCCTCCAGCTTGTCGGTAAACCGCAAGGCGCGCGTGAGATCATTGGTCCAGACATAGCCGGTCAGCCCATAGGCAGTGTCATTGGCAATTTGCAGGGCCTCTTCTTCGGTGCCAAAGGGGATAGAAGTCAGCACAGGCCCGAATATTTCCTCGCGGGCAATGCGCATCGAATTATTGGCGTCCGTGAACAACGTGGGCCGCACATAGTAGCCGTCATCGCCTACTGTCCCCCCCCCCGCCGCAACGGTTGCACCATCTTGGCGCGCGACGTCAAAATAGCTGACGACCTTGTCAAAATGTTCCTGACTGACCAGCGGCCCAATCTCGGTTCCGGGGTCCAGCGGGTGGCCAACCCGGATCTTGTTCACCCGCTCGACAAGTTTGGCCTCAAATTCCTCGCGGATCGTATCCTGCACCAAAAGCCGGGAAGAGGAGGTGCAACGTTCACCGTTGATCGAATAGATCATGAAGATCACCGCATCCAGTGCGCGCTCAAGGTCCGCATCGTCAAAGACAATGACGGGGTTCTTGCCGCCCAGTTCAAGGTGGTTGCGTTTGAGCGTATCCGCCCCCTGTTTGGTGATCAGCGACCCTGTGCGACTTTCCCCGACAAAGGCGATGGCCTTGATTTTGGGATGTTCACACAGCGCCCTTCCCGCATCTTCGCCAAATCCATTGACCGTGTTGAGGACACCGGGCGGCAACCCCGCTTCTTCGGCTATCTCGACAAGCAGGCGCGCAGTCAGCGGAGAGGCTTCGGCGGGCTTGTGAACCACCGTGCAGCCGGCAGCCAGCGCCGGCGCGATCTTCCATGTGGACAACATGAACGGCGTGTTCCAGGGCGTGATGACGCCCACGGGTCCGATGGGCACGCGCGCTGTGACATTCATCAAGGTTGGCGATTGCAGATGCTGGCCATCACGGGCCTGCACCGCCTGATCGGCGAAATAGCGGAAGTTCTCGGCACCCCGCAGAGCCGCCTTGGACATGAATCTGTAGGCCTGGCCTGTGTCCCAGCATTCGCAGAGCGCGATTTCCTCGGCCCGCGCCTCGATACCTTCCGCGACTCGGATCAGGATATTTTTTCGCTCAAGCGCAGGCAGATCACGCCACGCGCCAAATGCGTCCTGCGCGGCATTGGCCGCCGCGTCGATGTCGACTTCGGTTCCATGTGCCACGTCGCAAATAACGCTTTTGTCGACGGGCGAGAATGTCTGAAACACGCCCGCAGCGCCGACTGTATCTGCGCCCGCGATTCGATTGCGGATGCCCGTTTTCCCGAACCGCTCAAGGTAGCCATTCAGTTTGGTGATATTTTCGTTGAGTGCGCTCATGTGCGGCCCTCCATATGGGTGCGGACGTTCCCGAATTTCGGCGACAACGCCGCGTCTATATCGCGCATCTCGGCTGACAGGGCGATGGAATGACGTTCCATTGCAGGTGTCACAAAATTCTTCAGAGCGGCGAAAACGCGGGTGATCGCATCCTGTTTCACCTCTTGGGGACGTCCTTCGCGCAGCCGCACCGACAGGTCAATAAACCCGTGTCGCGCATCGCCATCCGCCATGGCCACGTGATCGGCACGCAATGCACGCACACGAATGCCTGCGGTTGGAAAGCTGTCGATTTCAGCCGCCGCCGCGCGGATCGTTTCGCACAGTGCAGCCATGTCGACGACCCCTTCGAGATTGGCCGAATATTCAATATGGAAATGCGGCATGATATTTCCTTAACATGTTAATTGTTGTTAAGTTAAATATTGCCAAGCTACATTGTCAAGCCCAAGGTAGCAGGGCATGTGTTCAAGACGCGTTCTTTCGAGGCTTTCAAGATGTCCAGACTTCCCACCACTTCCCGATCGCTTCCGATTGCATTGATCCGCGCCCGTGAAGGTGTGATGGCACCGATCCGGGATATGTTGGCGGAGACAGGCATCACCGAACAACAGTGGCGCGTCCTGCGGGTGCTGGTCGAATATGGCGCGATGGATACCAAGACATTGGCCGACCGGGCCAGCCTTTTGTTCCCAAGTCTGACGCGCATCGCCGCAACGCTTCGGGACAAGGGCCTGATTACCCAGACCCGCGACAACAAGGACCGCAGGCGGCAGTTCATCGAGATCACGCCAGCCGGCCAGAGGATCATCGACGACCGCGCCGTCCAGGCCGCGCGGATTGTTGAGGATTTCAGGGCGGCACTGGGGCCGGAAAACTACGAAACACTGCTCGATCTGCTCGCACTTCTTGATCCCGGCGGCAAGGCCTAGCAGGCAACCGTTCCGTCTGCACACCAGGCATCGAATATCTCCAACACCTTGTCGGCAAAGGCGGCGTCGTTGATGTGGCACTCAATGCGGTGCGGCGCGACATGTGCAGGCAGGGTCGCCTCAAGCTCTGCCAGGAATGCCGCCAGCCCCTCCTTGTCGTGCAGATCGGCACCCTCGCGGTCCCATTCGCCAAGCCCGCGCTGCGGAAGGATCATCGCAACCGGCCCCTTGGCCGTGGCCAGTTGTTTGGAATGTGCGCGGGCCACCAGTTTACGTTCTTCGCCATTCAGAACAACGGAAGTCAGCAGACGGTTATGCGCATGGGTGGGGTGGTTCGCCCATTTTGCGGGGACTGGTTGCCACCCCACAATGTCAACCAGATCATAGCATCCCGGTGCCACAATCTGCGGCGTGCCGCTGGCCCCGGCATTGGTCAATCGGTCCGCCCCTGCCGATATGTTCGACCCATTAACGTGATTGCCCAACTCCTGCGTGCAAAAATCGAACACACAGGCAAATGCGCCCTGCCCGGCCAGGCTTTCAAAGGCGCGCCCGCCCATGCCGGTGGCATGAAACACCGCAACGTCAAAGCCGCGCTGTTCCAGCGCAGGCTTCAACGGGATCACGTATTTAAGCGCCGAGGTCCCCAGCGACATCATCCCGATCAGCGGCCTGTCGGCCTGTGGCATCTGGACCGCCCGCGCTGCACCAAGAACGGCACCGGCCGCCTGACTGAGCGACGCCTTGCAGACCGGGTTCAGCCCGTAAAGCCCCCCCGCCCACAGGATCATCTGGGTGTCGGCGGCCAGCCGCTCTGCCGGAATCAATGGGGAGAACGAGACAGTGGAGACAACATATTTCGGCACGCCCAGCGGCAACGCAGTACAGACATCCAACGCAAGATCGGTGCCCATTGTGCCACCCAGCACGATCATGCCATCAAAGACACCTTGTCTATGCAGGCGCACCGCCAACGCGCTCGCCCCCTCGGCCATGATCTGCATGGCACGGTTTTCATCACCACTGTCGATGGCGGCTTGAATGGTGCTTCCGCCCGCGCGGGCAACCTCATGTTTGGAATAATCCGTGGGCCGGGAAGGATCGCCGAGCACAGAGACATCCATCGTCACCACCTGGCCGCCCTGATCGCGGATCACGCCGGCAAGAAAACCTAGTTCGTCATCCTTGGTGTCATAGGTTCCGATTATCAGGATTGTCTTGTCGGTCATTGCGGCCCCCTACAGCTTGATCCACGCGGTCTTCAGATTGATGTACTTGTCAATCGCATGCAGCGATTTGTCGGACCCGTTGCCGGACTGACCAACGCCCCCCAACGGAACGGTGCCATCCGCGCCGCCGTAGGTGTTCACATGCATCACACCGGTGCGCACCTCGCGTACCATGCGGTGTGCGCGGCTGAGGTTGGATGTCCAGACCGCCCCGGCCAGCCCGTATGCGGTGCCATTTGCAATCTGCACCGCGTCCCGGTCCGTGGCAAACGGGGTCACACCAAGGACAGGACCAAAGACCTCTTTCTGGGCCAATGCGGCATCTGGCGTGACCCCCGTAACAATGGTCGGTGCCATGTAGTACCCCCCCGTGTCCTTGAGAATACGGTCGCCGCCAGTCACGACCTGTCCGCCTTCCGATTGCGCCGCTTCGACAAAGGCAAGGTTCTGGTGCAGCTGTCTTTCGGAATTCACTGCCCCTATATGGGTGTCCATCAGCAAAGGATCACCCACCCACATCGCCTGTGTTGCCTTGACCACTTCCGCAACAAATTCATCGTGGATCGAAGCCTCAACCAAAAGCCGCGACCCGGCAACACAGACCTGACCTGCGTTGCGGAAAATGCCTGCTGCGGTGACCTTTGCGGCTTCTTTCAGGTCCGGCGCGTCGGAAAAGACGATGTTGGGAGATTTCCCGCCCAATTCGAGATAGACCCGTTTCAGATTTGATCGCGCGGCATATTCCATCAGCCGCCGCCCCGTGGGGCCGGACCCGGTAAAGGCCAGAACGTCAACATCCATCGACAGCCCCATCGCCTCGCCGACCACGGCCCCCTGCCCGGTCACCGCATTCAACACACCCGGCGGCAGTCCCGCCTCAAGCGCAAGTTCACACATGCGCAACAGGGACAAGGATGCCGTTTCGGAGGGTTTCACAACGACCGAATTGCCCATCGCCAACGCGGGTGCAAGTTTCCATGCGCCTATCATCATTGGGAAATTCCAGGGGATGATCGCGCCGACGACGCCCACAGGCTCCTTGTGGATCAGGCCAAGGATGTCGGCTGCGGTGGGCGCGATCTCGCCATAGATCTTGTCCAGCGCCTCCGCATAATACCGGATCGTGCCCGCGGCGGACCCCGGTTCCGCCTTTATTGCCATGCTGATCTCTGTGCCGTTGTCCCGCACACCAAGAACCGCCAGTTCCAGCGCGTTTGCCTCGATCAGCCCGGCCCACTTCATCAGCACCTTCTTACGTGCGGCAGGCGGCTGCCCCGCCCAGCGGCAGTCGTCGAATGCGGCGCGCGCCGAGGCGATTGCGGCATCCATATCCGCCTTTGTTCCATTGGCAACGGTTGTCAGGACGCTTCCGTCAATCGGCGACACAACATCGAGAGTTGCGCCGTCAGAGGCCGCGACGTGATGTCCGTTGATCAGATGCGAAAAAGCGCGAACGGGCTGCGCCCTGAGTGTGTCGATCTTGCCTTGGTCCATCGGGGTTACCTCAGTTGGCTGTCGTGCAGGTCATGGTCTTCTTGCGGCTGATGTGCGCGCCATTCTTTTACAAGCGTGCGCAGATGCAGCGCCAGAACAAGAAGGATCAGCACGAACAGGATGAATGATATTGGCCGGTCAATCATGTCAAAAGGCGTTTTCAGGCGCGGAAGGGCGGACCGCAGCTTGACCTCCATGATGCCGCCCAGAACCATGCCCAGAATGATCGGTACAATCGGCAGGTTAAGACGCTTGAGCACCAGACCCAGAATACCAAATCCTGCCGCAATCATGCAATCTGTCAGGGAATTGCGCAGGGAATAGACCCCCACAAAAGACAACAGAAGGATCAACATCCCCAAAAACCGCGTCGGCACTCGAATGATGACGGTCAACAGGTTTGTGGAAAACAGCAAAAAAACCACTACAATCACGTTGAGTGCGATCAACGCGAAATAAAGCCCATAAACCAGATCGAGATTGTTCTGGAAAAGCTGGGGTCCGGGGATCACGTTGTGGACATAAAATACAGACAGCATCATTGCGGTTAACGCTTCGCCCGGAATGCCCAGCGCCAGAAGCGGTATCATTGCAGCGGCAGGAACGGCGTTGTTGGCGGCCTCGGACGCAATCAGGCCCTCGGGCGATCCCTTGCCAAAGCTATCGGGGTCTTTCGAGGTCTTTTGCGCATAGGTATAGCTCATGAATTGCGCCGTGAATTCGCCGGTGCCGGGGACCATGCCAAGGATAACGCCAAAGGCGGACGCAACGGTGGCAACCCGCTTGTGGCGCAGAAGTTCCCTGAACCCCGCAGACATCTTGCCCCGAACCGGCTTGGCGTTGGGGCTGCTGTCGGGTGCGGTAAGCAGATAGAATGCCTGACTGAGCGCAAATAGGCCAAGGACAACCACGATCAGGTTTATCCCTGAACTCAGGAATGAGTACCCGAACGTATAGCGCTGCGTATAGGTCACCGCATCGAGGCCCAGTGTTTGCAGGAAGATGCCGAACATCGCCAGCAGACCTGCGGCAAATATCTGCCCGCGATGGGCAAGAATGACCAGCAGGATGCCCAGAAAGGCCGCGAGGAAAATTTCGCGGCTGCCAAACATCGGCGCGATGATTGCGAGGACAGGAGACAGCAGGATCAGGCAGCCAATCCCAAAAATGCCACCCCAGAACGAGGCGCTATAGGCCAGCGACACGGCGCGGTGCGCCTCGCCCCGTTCGGTCATCGGGTAGCCGTCGTAGGATGTCAGCGCGTTCACTGCGGTGCCCGGTGTATTTATCAGCACCGCAGGGATCGCCCCGCCATACATGGACGACCCATATATCCCCAACAGCATTGTCAGCCCGACAATCGGATCAAGCGAGAAGGTTGCGGGCAACAGGATGGCAATGGCCACCGCCGGACCGACGCCCGGTATCGCGCCGATGATGACACCGCCCACCGAGCCGACCAGCAGGGCCAGAATGACATCCCATCGTGCAAGCATTTCCAGCCCGGCAAGGAGGTTTTCCATCACAGGTTCCGTTCAGAAATAGGTGAGCATGATTTGGCGTAGCCCATCCGGCAGCACCTCGTACACACGTCCCGAAGGCAGGTTCACCCTCAGAAGCGTTTTGAACAGCACAACGATGACACCAGCAGCGGCACCCGCGGCAACAAGCGTCGATGTGCGCCGATACCCCGCGCGCAAGCCTAGCGCGATGGCAAACAAGATCGTCGCAGGCAGATACCCTGCGTATGGGACTGCCGCAGCATAAGCAATGAACCACGCGGCATATTCGAGCGATGTGATCCACAGCCACACCTCCTGCCACCGGCCCTGAATCCGCTCCGACAAGGCCGAGCCCAGCAAGTGAAGAGCCGCAAAGGCGGCCATGCCTCCCAGAGACACTGCCGGCCAGAACCGAGGCTGTGCAAACAGCTTGCCACCACTGCGCCAGACCGTCTGGTCAGCGATCCGAGACAGCAGGTAAAGGGACACGATCAACGCGAGCCAGGCGAAAACGATGTCACCGGGTCTGCGATAGCGTTTGAACAGAGATTGCAGCGTCTTTACGCGCGACATGTGCCGGACCCCTAGCAAGAGAAAAATTGACCGGGCACGTCGCGATGCCCGGCCGGCCGACGTCGGCCTTACTCAGCCAGCATCGTCTCGATACCAGCAAGCGTGGCGATGTCTTTTTCGATCTGCGAGACAACCTCGGCGGCGGGCTGCCAATAGACCAGCGCCCCGGTTTCAGCAGCCAGAGCCTGTGCCCGTTCGGACATGACGGTCTTTTGCGCAACTGCGATGATCTTGTCCTGAACGTCCTGTGGCGTGTCCTTGTGCACGAACAGACCATTCCACAAAGACACATCGAGATTTGGCGCAAGTTCGGCCACTGTAGGCGTATCTGGCGTCAGCGAGATGCGCTCCGATCCGATCGAGGCAAGGACTTTGACGTTGTCGATACAAGGCAGGATCAATTGCAGCGTTGTGTTGATGACGTCCACATCACCAGATGCCAGCGTATTGCAATCCAACGCATCAAAAGCAGCGTCGGACGCATAGGAGAAACCCATTTCCTTGGCCAATCCAAATGTCACCTGCGTGGGCACCAGTGGCGCGCCAAAGTGGCCAAGAACCATGTCATTGTCCTGCGCATGTGCAGCAAGACCTTTCATGTCATCGAACGGGGCATCGCCAGCCGCGGCAATCACAAACGGGTAGGTCAGGAAATTACCAAGCGGGACAAATGGATCTGGGTTCAGTTCGGGGATGCCGATCTGCGGACCCACAACTGGGATCGCGATGATGAATGACCCAACTGTATATCCATCAGCCGGTGCATTTGCGACCCCGATGGCGCCGGGAAACGGACCACCGCCGCCGACGGGTTTGTTTACCACGGCCGTCGGGACGTCATAGGCAGCCGAGAAATCTTCGGCAATCATCCGCGTCAGCACATCTTCAAGATCGCCCGGAGGCCACGGCACAACAAACTCCACTGGCTTTTTGGGGTATTCGGCCTGCGCCGTTCCGGCAACCGCCGTCATGGCCAACACCATCGCGGTCAAAGACTTCTTCAAGATCGGCATTTCATTCTCCCTATTCGGTTCATATTTTGAACCACTGTTGTCTTTTTAAGGTTGCCTTGTTAATCACTTTCTGTCAAACTTTTTCTCACCTCCACAGAAGTGATGACCCGGAATGTCCTCTGTTACCAAGACCCTTGAACTCTTGTCCCACTTCTCGGCGATCCGGCCCGAGATCGGCCTTTCACAGATGTGCCGCATCGCGAAACGGGACAAGGCGACGACATACCGACACCTTCAGTCGCTTGAATCCGCTGGATTTATCGAGCAAAATCCAGTCACCAAGCTGTACCGCTTGGGGCCTGCGCTCTTGCAGCTTGCCCAGATCAGGGAAGCAACCGTTCCGCGCAAACAGGGCGCTCTTGCCGGGTTGTCGAGGCTGGCCAATGCCACCGGCGAGACGGCGCATGCCTCTGTTCTGTCGGGAACAACGCTCTATTCACTTGTTTCGTGCGACTCCCCCATGCACGGAACGCGGGCGATCATCGACATCGCCACTTTACCCCTGCATGCAACCGCATCCGGAATCTGCGCCCTGGCGTTTGGGCCTCCCGCATTGGCGGAGACCGCTGTTGCAAATCTTGAACGCTTCACCGATGCGACCGTGACCACGCCAGCCGATTTGGATGCTCTGGTCGAAACCGCCCGCAAGACTGGGTTTGCCCGAGCCGATCAAAGCTTTGAGGCCGAAATTCAGGGCATCTCGGCCCCGATATTCGACCAGACCGAAAATTTTGCCGGAGCGGTATCGGTGGCCTGTGTCGCATCCCGGTTCACGCCGGAATTGGAAAACATCATCAAGGCGGAATTGGCCATCGCCAGCCGCGAGATCAGCCGCAACTGGGGCGGTTGCGTCCCTGACCACATCGAAACCCATTGGACCCGAACCCGGACCAGCGCATTGGACATCACACCATGAAAGATTCGAATTTCCTCAAGGAACATAATGGCCGCTTGATGTGGCATCCAATGACCTCCCCACAAGACAGCCGCACCCATCCGCCCAAGATCATCACCGGGGCGTCCGGCGTGCGGATCACCGACATTGACGGGCACACTGCCGTTGATGCGGTTGGCGGGCTTTGGAATGTAAACCTTGGATATTCGTGTCAGCCCGTCAAAGACGCGATTGCCGCGCAGTTGGAGAGATTGCCCTATTATTCTACATTCCGTGGCACGTCCAATGACGCGGCTATCGAGCTGTCGTATGAATTGGCGCAGTTTTTTGAACCTGACGGACTGTCGCGGGCGTTCTTCACTTCTGGCGGTTCCGATTCCATCGAGACAGCGCTGCGATTGGCGCGGCAATACCACAAGCTGCGGGGCGAGGCGGGCCGCACCAAGTTCCTGAGCCTCAAGAAGGGGTATCACGGCACCCATATCGGCGGGGCCTCCGTAAACGGCAACGCCAATTTCCGCACCGCCTATGAACCGCTCCTGCCGGGGTGCTTTCACATCCCCGCCCCCTATACCTATCGCAACCCCTTCAACGAGACCGACCCCGAACGGCTTGCCCAGCTTTGTGCCGCAGCACTCGAAGATGAAATCGCGTTTCAGGGTGCCAACACCATCGCGGCCATGATTATGGAACCGATCCTGGGCGCAGGCGGCGTAATCCCGCCTCACAAATCATTTGCGCCGATGGTCCGCGAAATCTGCGACCGCAATGGCATTCTCCTCATCACCGATGAGGTCATTACCGCCTACGGACGGACCGGCGCATGGTCCGGTGCGCGGCTCTGGGGCATTCAGCCTGACATGATGGCAACCGCCAAGGCGATCACCAATGGTTTCTTCCCATTTGGCGCGGTCATGCTGGGGGACAGGATGATCGAGGTGTTCGAAGACAATCCGGATGCAAAGATCGGACATGGCTATACCTATTCGGGCCATCCCGTAGGTGCGGCTGCGGCACTTGCCTGTTTAGCGGAAACCAAGCGTCTGAATGTAGTCGAAAACGCCGCCGCCCGTGGTACCCAACTTTTTGAAGGGTGCCGCAAGTTGATGGAAAAATATGACATCATCGGGGATGTGCGCGGTGGCCATGGTCTGATGACCGCTCTGGAAATGGTCAGCGACCGCGCCAGCAAAACGCCGATAGACGCGGCCACCGCAACCGTGGTGCAGGAAGTCGCTTACCAGAATGGCGCGATGATCCGGGTCTCTGGTCCAAACCTGATCCTGTCGCCCCCTCTGGTGCTGACACAGGGCGATGCCGATGCCATTCTTACGGCCCTCGACGCCGGATTCGCCGCAGCAACACGCGGCTCTGGGTAACATTGGAATCCCACGTCACCGGGGGCGCACCTAGATATTCAGACCCGCAGGTCCGCGCCTCAGGGCCGGTCCAGGATAAAGTCCGGGCAAATCGCGGCAACATCAATAGAGCTGTGGACATCCGATCCGGCAAAGAACCCAAAGTCGGAAATCAGCGCGGTTTTCAGACCCGCAGCCTGCCCGCCGAGAATGTCGGTGTGAAGGCTGTCTCCGACCATCAGAGTACGCTGCGGATCTGGTCGCTCGATCCGGGCAAAGGCAAGATCGAAGATCGACCCGAAAGGTTTGCCAAAGAAACGGGGCGTAACGCCGGTTCGATCGGCCAGACGGTGCGCATAGGCCCCAGGTTCCGTCGAGAACCCATTTTCGCGGGGCGCGACAATATCCGGATTCCCCACAAATACCGGGCGCGGTCTGGCGACAAGCGCCGCTTCAAGCAGGGCCTGTCGTTTCTCTGTCCAGACTGCACTGCCGATCAACAAGAACCCCTCAACCGCCGCATAGGCGACGGGGTGGTCCCCTAGAAAAGAGAGGCTCAGATCCTCCAAATCTGCGCGGCCAAGATCTTGGTTGGCCATCACCCCCCAATGCCGATCCTCTTCCGATTTCAAACCATGCAGCATCGCCTTGCGGCTGGTGATGACGTCATCGGGTGCAAAGTCATAGCCAAGACGCCGGTATTTTTCCATCAGGCTGGCATGGGGGTAGCCCGCGGCATTTGAGACGATCAAGACCCGTTTGCCCGCCTTTTGCAGGCGCGCCACACGGTCGGGAACACCGGGAATCGCCGTATCACCGATGTTCAGCACGCCAAAAGCATCAAGAAAGAAGCTGTCCGCCTGATCGGCTATGGCATCGAGATCGGGGAAGCGGGCGCAAGCCCCGCCGGTTGACGTCGCAGGCAACCGATGCCGGACGTTCTGGTACGCGGTAAATGCCTCTTCGAGGTTCAAATGATGGCTCCGCGCACTTTGGCCGGCACCCATTCGGAATGGGCAACCGCCGCAAGAATCGCCAACAGGATCAACGACTCCTTCGGCAATGCCAGAATATTCAACGAGGACCACAGCCGCAACCCGATGCCTCCCGCACTGACCAGACCCCATACCGGGCTTTCAGTGAAATTGATACCGAAGGGCTAAATACGCAGACCAATCATGCACATCATGACCGCAACAACCCGTTCCGGCAGCGCACAGGCGTCATGACCCCTGATCCTGAGACAGGCACGCTATGCGCCGATCTGGTCCAGCAACCACTCTGCCCGCTCGATCTGCGTGCGCACGGTTGCCAGCTTGCATTGAAGCCGCTCCTTCTTTGAAGGTTTCCTGGCCTCCAAGAGCTCGCGATTGAGCGCCTCTTGCCGTGCATTCAGTTTCACAATCGCCTTTTCAACATGCGACGGCTTGATCTTTGTCGCCTTGCCGCGTTCCAGACGATCATAGTAAGAGTCCAGTTTTTCGGCAATCTTCTCAAGTCCCATGGCATCCTCCGATTGTCAGGCCCGCAAGGTCCGAGATGAACCAATACTGTACCACTTTTTCATCCGTCACGATGCCCCCTCCGAGGCATTCCGGCTTGGGCCTGCCTTTCCAACATCGCTCAACTCATCGTCTTCCAGTGACAGAATGCGCTCGACTTCGGCCATCGCATCCTCGGTTTCGATGTAATAGGCCCGCGCCGCATCAAGCAATTCGCGCATCGCGCTATAGGCATAATTTGAATCGTTCAGAAAGGACGTCGCCGCGCCCACGGCCAGCTTCTGATCCCGGATCAGGGCCTCGATCCTGCCATTGGTGTTTTGTGCGTCGTTTTCCACCTGAATGCGCTCCTGGTCCAGCCAGAGACTTGAACGGTCCTCGGGATCAGCCAATTCAAGTTTGCGGATTTCAACAAGGATCCGGGCGATCTCGGTGCGCAACCCATTATAAAGGTCGGTGACCACACCTTGATCACGTTCCGTGAAATGCGTCGCATTGCGCCGCAGATGTTTGATCGCCTTGACCGCCCGCACGATCCCAGTAGCGACATCGCGCAGCGTATAAATATCCTCGACGACGTTTTCAGCCATATCCTTGGTGTTGATGCGGGTGGTGAATTCAACAATTGCCGAATGAAGGGTTTTGACCCGCTGTTCGTATCGCTCATCAATGTCGAATTCGACCGGCGACCTGCTGGCCGCGACAGTTGCGGCAATGTCCTTGGTCGTGAAAATGTCGTGCCGATGCAGGTTCAATCCGTGCACAATCAATTCGACCGCGTTGATATAGAGGTGTTTTACCTCCTTGCGCATGGCGGTCTGGATGGTCAGCGGGAATTCCCCGACCGCCTGCGACAGATATTTCGGTTGGCTGAGATCTTCTTTCGGCTGGACAATTGTCCGTTCAAGAAACCGGATAAGCGGACGGATGACCGGTACCATCAGAAAAACGCCCAGCAGGTTGAAAATGGTGTGAAACACGGCCAGCTTCAACGCATAGTCGGTGTCAGGAATGCCCACACCTGCGCTGACAAAATCGACCGACACACGAAGGGGCCCGATGAAAATCAATGCGACACCGGCGGTAACCACATTGAAGATGAGATGTGCAAGCGCCAACCGCTTGCCCTGAAAATTTGCGGTGAACGCGCCGATGATTGCCGTGACCGTGGTCCCGATGTTTGCACCAATCGCCAGGGCCAGGGCGTTCTCATAGCTGATCTGCCCTGCCGCCAATGCTGTTATGATGAGGACCACTGTGGCATGGCTTGACTGCATGACAACCGTGGCGGTCGCACCGACAAGCGTATAGACAACAAGGCCTGCCACCCCGGTCATCGCAAATCGGGTCAGGTCAAACTGATCTTTGAAGGCTTCGAACCCCTCCTTCATGTAGTGAATGCCCAGAAACAGGAACCCCAATCCGGCCAGCACAAACCCCGCCCCGCGCAGATATTTGGACTTCTGGAAAACCAGTACGATGCTGATCGCCAGCATTGGCAGCGCATAGGCGGAAATATTGACCTTGAGACCAAACCCGGCCACCAGCCAGGCACCTGTGGTCGTGCCGATATTGGCACCAAAGATGATACCGACACCGGCCACCAACGTAATCAGACCCGCTGACAGGAACGAGATTGCGATCACCGAAACCAGCGAGCTGGACTGCATGATCGTCGTTGTCAATATTCCAAAACCGATGGACTTCGTAACTGAGCTCGTGGCCTTTTCCAGAATCTGTTCAAGAAACCCGCCACTGAAAAGTTTGAACCCATCTTCCAGCATCAGCATGCCAAACAGAAAGATGGCCACACCGGCCGCGATCTCCTGAAAATCCGTGCTTGCCCAAAAGCCAAGCGCAAGGATCAACAGGATCGTTGGCAACAGCAGTCTGCCTAGCATGACGTGGCCCGTTTCATGGCAACATCATGCCGCGCAGAACAAAGTAAAACAATGCGGCCAGCACGGCGGAAATCGGGACTGTGATGATCCAGGCCGAAACAATCTTGAGAAGGGACGACCGTTTGACCAACTGCCGCTTCAGCGCCTTTTGCAATTCCTTGCGCTGGGCGGCGTCAATCACCGCTTCCGGTCCCATTTTCTGAAGTTGTTTCAGAAACCGCTGCTTTTCTTCGGGTGGCGCATTCTGGAACGCCATAAGGGCCTCTTCTGCCTTGGCAAAATCAGGTTCACCTTTGTGTTGGTTCAGGACATTCTCGACCACTTTGCCAAGCCGAAGTTCGAGAAATTCGCGCAGGAACCCTACACCAAACACCGCGCCAAGTGCGACGTGCGTCGAGCTGACAGGCAATTTCAGATGACTGGCGATGATTACCGTGATGGCAGCGGCCAACGCGATGCAAAATGCGCGCGATCGGTCCAGTTCGGTGATCTCAGAGCCCACAGTACGGATCAACTTTGGGCCAAAAAGGGCAAGCCCGACCGAAATCCCGATGGCCCCGATGACCATGACCCAAAGCGGAATGGCAACTTTGGAAGACCCGCCTTCGCCAACGGTCAGTGAATCCACGATGCCGGCGAGGGGGCCAACGGCATTCGCCACGTCATTTGCGCCGTGGGCAAAACTGAGCAGTGCCGCCGAGATGATAAGCGGCAAGGTAAACAACTTGTTCACACCGTCACGGTTGTTTTCAAGGTTTGGCGCGATTCGATTGATAATCGGGCGCACAATGATAATCGCCACCAGACCGGCAACAAGGCCGATCAAAAGCGCGTTGGTAAAATCAATCTTGATCAGCTTCTTGATGCCTTTCAGAGCAATGTACGTCGTGAACGCCCAGACCATCACACCAATCATGAAGGGAACAACCTTGCGCGCGGAATCGACCGGATCCTCCTTGAAAAAGACGGTTCGTTTCAGGAAATACAAAAACAATGCGGCGATGATGCCCCCTGTCACCGGCGAGATGACCCAACTGGCCGCGATCTTTGCCATTGCGTCCCAATTCACCACGTCCCATCCGGCCGCCGCGATGCCGGCGCCCATCACGCCGCCGACAATCGAATGGGTGGTCGAAACCGGTGCACCCAACCATGTCGCCGCGTTGAGCCAGATCGCAGCACCCGCCAGCGCACCCATCATGACCCATACAAATACCTGCGGATCGGGCACATCAGCGGGATCAATGATGCCCTTCTTGACGGTGCTGACCACGTCACCGCCCGCGATGATCGCCCCTGCGGCCTCGAATACGGCGGCGATGATGATCGCACCGGTCAGCGAAAGCGCAAAGGAACCAACCGCTGGCCCGACGTTATTGGCAACATCATTGGCACCGATGTTGATGGCCATATAGGCACCAATCACCGCCGCTGCGACCAACAGATAAGACTGCTCTACATCCGCGAATTTCGATCCGGTAAAGATCATTACCCCAACCACAAAGATGATCGCAGTGCCCAGTCGCCCAACTTCGGTGCGGCTGAGATCTGTCGCGTTCTCGATCTTCAGATAGTCTTTGATTTTCATTGCGGCCCCTCCCCCATTTAGTCATGCGGCACGAATTATTTGTGTCTCGTGCAGCTGGTGAAGTGACAGGTCGTGCAAGAGTCATCCGTCAATGCACGACTGGTGAAAAAACACATTGAGATGGATCAATTTGGAGCCAGAAAACAAATCACACCGGGGGCAAACACCTGCGCGAACCGGAAGTGACACCTATCCGGGATAGCCCTCCGTTCTGTCGATCTGGGTCTTCGGGGTCCTGGTCGGGATTTGGCGTCTTGGCAATGAGCATCGCAGGGAGGTTGCGATCACAGCCTGGCACGTTGGAAGCCGGAAAAACCGCGCCGCTCTGCGCGGCGTCTTTCACTTTGACCCGACCGCCTCAGTCCCCAAGCCCCAAGGCCGCCTTTTGATCCGAGGCCCATTTCAGAATGGTCAGATCAAAGGTCAGCGCCATCAGCGACACACAGATACCAAGAACGAAGTTCTTGCCCAGATCGGTGCCCGCAAGCGTACGTTGCAATTCCTGACCCAGATCCTGCGTGCCGATAAACGCCGCGATAATGACCATGAAAAACGCAAACATGATGGCTTGATTGAAACCAACGGCCATCGTCGGCAAGGCCAGCGGCAGTTGCACTTTCCAAAGCTTTTGCCTCCGCGTGGCACCTGACATGTCCGCCGCCTCGGTCATTTCCTCAGGCACCGAGCGCAGCCCCTCGATCGTGTAGCGCGTCAGCGGCACCATTGCGAAGATCAGGATCGAAAAAATCACGGCAATATCGGTGATGCCAAAAAGCATGATCGCCGGGATCAGGTAGACAAAGCTGGGAAAAGTTTGCGCCGTATCACAGACCAGCAGGATGCGATTTGACCATTTTTTGGTCCGCGCCGCCCAGATGCCAAGCGGCAGGCCAATGAGCATGGCAAGCGCAACAGCTGAGATGACGGAATAGAGGGTGATGACCGACCGGTCCCACCATCCCGAAAACGCCACCAGAGAAAAGAAGATTGCGGCAAGCACCGCCTGCTTTTTCCCACCCAGCCAAAAGGCAAATGCCACGATCAGCAGGATGAACGCCGGTGTCGGGATCGACAGCATGAAATTGCGGAACGGGATCAGCACCTGAACATTCAGGAAGGCGCGCAGGAAACCCGTGGTGGCCTTGACCACATCAATGTTCAGGAACCCCTTGATAAGCGTGTCGATCTCCTTGCCCTGACTGAAGTTCTGCTTGCGCCCGATGGTTGATGCAACCTCGACAAATTGCGCGACAAGGATAAAGAACACAAACAACCCCAGCCCCAGCAACAGCATAAAATGCCGTTTCCACCACGGTATGCCCTTCTCGAAATGTTCCGGTTGCTTTACCACCCACGCCTTGGACATCCGGTCCAGCGTCACCGCGAGCAGGACAATTGTCACACCAATCTCGAACGAGCGGCCCAATTTGAAACTGCCCATCATCGCCAGCAATTTGGCCCCTAGCCCCGGCATGCCGATAAAGGCCGTCAGAACAACCATCGCCAGACACAGCATGATGACCTGATTGACGCCCACCAGAATTTCCCTGCGCGCCGACGGAAGATAGACGTGCCGAAGAAGCTGCCATCGGGTGCAGCCGCTCATCTCACCGGCTTCGACCACTTCGGGAGATACCTTTTGCAGGCCCAGTGTCGTCATCAGGATCATCGGCGGAATGGCGTAGATCGTCGTGGCAACCGCGCCGGCAGTGGGACCAACCTTGAAGAAGATCACAGCAGGCAGCAGATACGTAAAAAACGGCAGGGTTTGCAGCACCGACAGGATCGGCTTGAGCGCGCGGTTCACCCAAGGCTTGCGCCAGGCAAGAATGCCAAGCGTCAGGCCGATAATGAAGGCCGACGGTGCCGCGATAACCAGGACCGACATCGTCTCCATCGCGATTTTCCACTGTCCGATCAGCGCCGTCCAGATGAATGTCCCCCCCGCCAGCATCGCCATGCGCCAGCCGCCCAGATAATACCCGACAACCGCAGCAACGGCGGCGATGGACGTCCAGGGGATCGGCCCGAGGTTGGGCCAGCGTCGTTTGCCAAAAAGCAGGTTGGCCGAGGCGTCCAAGAACCATTCAAGGACTTCGGTGAGTGTTCTGGTCAGGGTCAATAGCCCCATGTCATCTTTGACAAAGTTGAATATCGTATCCAGCCAGATCGCAAAGGGCGGCACCATGCTGTCGGGCACCCGGAAAAGCGCATCGGGCAAAACACCAACATAGCGCGAAAGCGTGATGACCGCAGCAACGGCGACAAGGATCAGAGCGACCCTGCCACGGGTCATTCCGGCAGGCATCTGCGCCGTGTCGATGGCCGAACTGATCTGTGCCATCAATCCGCCTCCAGCAGAATGGTAAGACCGTCTTGTCTGTTCAACCCTCCGATGACCACGCCATCACGGGCAACGGGAATAACATCGCGGGTGTCCTGCACCAGCAGTTTGGCCATCTCTTTTACGGTGGCGCGGGCATCAACCGCTTCGCCCTCTCCGGGCGCATCCGCCTTGGCCAGCACCTCGGCATGGATGACGCGGGCCTTGTCAATTTCTTCGGTGAATTTGCGCACGTATTCCGTCGCAGGGTCCAACACGATCTGATCGGGTGTATCACATTGCTCAACCGCGCCATCTTTCATGATCGCAATACGGTCAGCCAGACGCAGGGCCTCGTCAAAATCATGGGTAATGAAAACGATGGTCTTGTTGAGCATCTGCTGCAGGCGCAGGAATTCGTCCTGCATTTCACGGCGGATCAGCGGATCCAGCGCCGAGAAAGGTTCATCCAGAAACCAGATGTCGGGTTCAATCGCAAGGGAGCGGGCAATGCCAACCCGCTGCTGTTGTCCGCCGGACAATTCGCGGGGGAAATACTCTTCGCGCCCCTCAAGTCCCACCAGCTTGACGACCTCAAGCGCACGGGCGCGGCGCTCGTGCTTGTCCTGTCCCCGCATCTCAAGGGGGAAGGCGACGTTATCAAGAACGGTGCGGTGCGGCAGCAAGCCGAAACTCTGAAACACCATGCCCATCTTGTTGCGGCGCAACTCGATCAGCTCTTTCTCGGACAGCTTCATGATGTCCTGACCGTCGACCTCAATGATGCCGCCGGTGATGTCATGCAAACGCGAAAAACACCGGACCAGTGTCGATTTCCCCGAGCCGGACAGCCCCATGATAACCAGCATTTCGCCTTTGTTGACTTCAATCGAAACATCCCTGACGCCGGCAATATAGCCGTCCGCACGGATGTCATCGAAGCTGTGGCCCTGTGGCATCTTCTTGAGATACCCAACTGGATCCGAGCCGAAAACCTTCCAGACGTTTTTGCAGGAAATGACAGGTGCGGCGCTCATGATGTGGGGCTTTCTTGGTCGAAACTGATCTAATTGGGAAAACACCCGCCCAAATTACCTTTTGGACGGGTGCGGATCTTACGTCTCAGGCAAAGGCTCAGGAATTGCCCAACCACGGCTGCCAAACATCAGGGTTGGCTTCCAACCATACTTCTGCAGCTTCTTCCGGCTCCATCTCATCGACATCAACCAGCTTGGCCATTTCGGCAATCTGCGGGTTGGTGAACGAGATTTTGGTCAAGGTGCTGTATGCCGCCGGCCATTTGGCTTCCATGCCTTCCCAAGCCGCTTTCTTGAGGTAACCCTTGGCCGGGTTGCCACAGTCGTAAAGCGCATCGGGGTTCGGACCCACGCTTGGGTCTTTGTCACATCCGTCTACCCATTCGGGGAATTCAACGAATTCTCCGGGCCAGACCGCTTCGGCAAAGTTCGGCGTCCAGTTAAAGACGACAACAGGCTTCTTGTCCGCCTCGGCGGCACCGATTTCAGCCCAAAGAGCGGCCGCGGAACCCGCGTTTACCACAACAAAGTCCATACCCAACGCGGCGACACGTTCCTGACCGTGCTTGAGCCAGTCTACCGGACCATCAAGATAGCGACCCTTGTCACCTGTTTCAGCCGTTGCAAAGATTGCGGCGCAATCGTTCAACGCCTCCCAGCTTGGCAGGCCTGGGCATGCGTCCTTGGTCCACATCGGATACCACCAGTCTTCGCGCGTGACGGCGTCGTGATCGCCCGCATCGACGATGCCGCCCTTTTCCATTGCTGCACGGTAAGATGCACCAAATGCACCCTCCCAGACTTCCAGTTCCAGCGTCACATCACCCAGACGCACGGATTCGTACACCGCCTGGCTGTCTGTCGTGACAAATTCGACGTTGTTGCCCATTTCTTCAAATATCTGGCCTACCACATTGGACATCACGATCTGCGACGACCAGTTATGAATTGGAATGACGATAGGGTCGCTGCTGTCTTGGGCAAAGACGGCCAGCGGGGCAATGGCTAGAACGCCCGTCACCAACGCAGTTTTAAACTTGTTCATTTTTTTCTCCCGGTTGTTGCGGCCTGTTGGAACCGCTTGATGATGGAAAATGCCGCCTGATGCAGTCTTTGAACGCCTGGTCGATTCTGTCGCACAGACATTCTGAATTCCATCGCATACACAGTTGCATATTTTTCCTATCAATCAAGTTTTTTTCTTTGTGAGGGTGAAAAAGTGAAGGCCAGTATTTCCACCGAACCTGCAAAATGCCCTGTTCAGGAACAATGGGGCCGGCCTATGAGACGTCAATATTTAAACTTTTCATAGACTTGTGAGTTTCTCAGGCTTGCATTCTTGCTGTGCACTTGGCTCAGGGTCGGCAGAATTGCGGTGAAGGCCCCGCGATGGCGCAAGACCTGACCGTGGCCTACAGGATTGATAATAGTCATTTTACCCTTATTAAAAGTTTGTACACTCAGGTGAAAGTTTGAGGTAGGATGACTCCGGGGGCTTTGATTTTGAATTGTTGCTTCGGCAGCCGCTGGATAATAGGTGGACAACCGTGAACACTGAAAAGCTGAGTCCTGATATGGTAGTTCGACTTTCCCAAGATCCTCACCGCACGCAGGAACATGAGCGCGAAAAGGTGTTGGAGGTTGCGATTGGACGCGAGGTCAGGAGCTTTCGCCGTCAGCAGGAAATCACCGTAGCAGAGCTTTCGGCGCTGACAGGCATTTCCATCGGGATGCTGTCAAAAATCGAAAACGGCAACACCTCGCCGTCGCTGACCACACTCAAGTCGCTGGCCAATGCGCTGTCGGTGCCGTTGACCAGCTTTTTCCGCCGGTTCGAGGAATCCCGTCAGGCCGTTCACACCCGCGCCGGTGAAGGTGTCGAGATTGACCGCGACGGAACCCGCGCCAACCACCAATACAATCTGCTGGGTCACATTGGCTCAAATGCGTCCGGCGTTATCGTGGAACCCTATCTGATTACCCTGACGGAGGAATCAGATATATTTCCTACGTTCCAGCACGGCGGGATTGAGACGATCTATATGATTGAGGGCGAAGTGGACTATCGCCACGGCGATGATGTTCACCCCCTGAAACCGGGTGACACACTGTTTTTCGATGCCGACGCCCCGCACGGACCTGAGATGCTGGTGAAACTGCCCGCGCGGTATCTGTCGATCATCAGCTATCCCCAAAAGGCGTGACCCGCGATTGAAATCGCGGACCAAAAGGACCGGCGTTTCCCTTACTTCTGCAATGGCGGCTCTGTCTCGATCTCCGGCCAGATGCCCATCGACGTAGGCAGGCCATCGTCAAACTGCGACAGGTAATTCAGCATCATCGGACGGTTGTCGATAAAGCCCTTATAGGTTGCTAGTTCCTCCGGCAAATCACGGATCACACGGTGCAGACGGCGGCCCCACTTGGGTACGGTCATCAGATCCTGAAAGCTGCACAAATAGCACCGGATAGGAAAAACCAGCGCGTTGGAACGTGGCAATCGAAAGAAGGTCTGCAATTCAACGCGCAAGTGCTGTTTTGCACCAATGTTCTCGGGCGTCAGCGTGGTCTTTTGAATGCCCCACTTATGATAGTTTTCAGGCGAGGTATCGAGCAAGGGATTGACCGTCATCGTCCAGTTCAGCCGCCGCGCGGGCGCACCTTGTTGAATGTTCAACAGGAATTTGAGCGCACGGACAAAAATGCCTTTTTCATGGGCCAACGGCACGGGCGCGTGCCACTCGAAAAAGTTCATGCCAATGTCGAAGTCCAGTGACCAATCGGCCTGCGTGGTCACCATGCCCGCATCCATCCACAGATTGTCATCGCGTTGGTCGAGCACACACCAATCCCCCTGTGCCTGGCGGGTGATGTATTCCATCGGCCCACAAGGCAGCGTGGTTTCGTCCATGAAGGTGAATTTGTCATCAATCCCCAAAGGCTTGTTGACCCAGTGCCATTGGTCGCCGTCACGGTGCAGCTCAAACAGATCGGGATAATCTTCGGACTTGGAGACCATAATCAGTTCCAGAAGATCCCACCCCGCCAGCGTCATATGCGGCAGTGACTGGCATCGCAGCGGATCATCGGCAAGAACCATCGCCCGGTCGCGCATTTCGGCAACGTAGTGTTCATCTACATCAAACCGTTTTTCATAGACGCTGTCTGCCGGTCCACCCCGGTGCTGCTCCATGTTCACGGCATACATGTAGCTGTCTTTATCAAAGGGGAACGGGAAGCGCTTGAGCGCGCGTTCGGAGTTGTGGAAAGAATAGTCGTCGCGAAACGTTTCGTCGTTGAATTGTATGGTCATCGCGGGCCTCCCTCTAGCGGTCCAGCACGAGGGTCTTGCCCTCAAATCGTGACACGCAGGGCATGATCTTTTCGCCACTTGCGTGCTCCTCGTCTTCCAGCCAGTGATCGCGGTGGATGAAGTTGCCGGTGTAGTCGATCACGCGGGTTTCGCACATGCCACAGGCCCCCCCGCGGCAGAGATAGGGCGCATCCACACCCGCCCGCTCGATCGCTTCGAGCAGACTTTCCTGTTCGCCCACCTGGATGACCTTGTTCGAAACGGCCAGTTTCACCTGAAACGGTTTGCCCGGTCGCGGTGCCAGAAATTCCTCGTAGTGCACTGCCTCTCGCGGCCACCCAAGGTCTTCGGCCTTGCCGCGCACCCAGTCGATCATGCCCTTTGGGCCACAGATATAGATGTGGGTGCCGAGCGGTTGACCATCCAGCAGGTTTTCCAGGTCTATCGCCTGATGCTGATCGTCATAGTAGACATTCACGTCGTTGGGGTGGGTCGTTGTCAGATAGTCCACATATGATCCCAACGCCTCGGACCGGCAGGCATAGTGCAGTTCCCAATTGCCATGCGCCCGGTCCAGTTGCTTGATCTGGGCAAGGAACGGCGTGATGCCGATGCCGCCTGCGATCATCAGATGCTTGCGCGCCCGCAGGTCCAGACTGAACAGATTGACGGGATTGGAAATCACCATCTCGTCTCCGACGTTGACCTGCTGATGCATGAACAGCGACCCGCCACGCCCTTCTTCATCGCGGCGCACCGAGATGGTGTAGGCGCCTTGATCGAAGGGATCCGACATCAGCGAATAGGGGTTCAGCCGGGTAATGTCGCCATCGCGCATCTCGACAACCGTATGCGCCCCGCCCGAAAACGTGGGCAGCAAGCCGCCTGCAACAGGTTCAAACCGAAATCGCGTGACCAGCTCGTTCAGCGGGGTTTTCTCGGTCACGCGGACGGCGATTTTCTCTGCACCGCTCATTCGTAAATCCCCTTTGGTTCCGGCACATTACCGGGATCTTCGGCATCAATGCAAACGCCCTGATAGGCGGCCAGCCGGCGCGAATAGTGATCGCGTACAAACAGGTTCAGGCCGCAGTGGGCGCATTGAAACGGATCGGTCTCGACATCTTCGGTGATGCCCTTGCAATGCACACATTGCATCCTGCGGGCAACCGACCCGCGATGCTCTGTCTGAATGGCGGTATGTGGTATGCCCGCCTGCATCGCCTCATTCTGCGCCTGCCCCATCACCCCTTCAGTCCCGGCCAGATAGACCTGCAAGCCCATGTGCGCGTCCTGCAAAACCCGGCGGATGCGCTGTACGGATGCCTCATATGACGGCCCTTCATAAAACTGCGCCGGCCTTAATGCGCGTAGTTTGTCGGCGTAATCGGTGCCCTTGGGGATAAAGATGATGTGGCTCTTACCCATCAGTTCGGGCGTCGCGACCTCCATGATCGCCTCTGCCCCTTCAGCGTCCGCAATCATCAAGTGATGCTTGCCGGGGCGGGCTTCCAACCTGCCATAAACGGGGCGGCTTCGGATGGAGGGGGGAAATTCGAATTTCGACATGTCGTCCTCGGTGCATGAAAAAGGGGCGCGCACTGTTACGCGCCCCTGTTGTATCAACCTTTTGCGGCGCGGATCTTCTTGTCCTTGTCATAGAAAGGCATCTCTTCCGCCGTCGCGGAAAGTTCAGTGCCATCCAACTGCACCACCGTCAACGCGGTCCCTGCTTTCGCCGCGGCGGGGTCCAAACGTGCAATCGCAACGGAATACCCGTTCAGCTCGGACGACAGACCATAGGTAATCACCCCGACATCAGTCCCGTCGTGGATGATCCGCGCACCCATATCCATCTGCGCCATGCCGCCATCGCTCAGCTGCACACCATAGATCTTGAACCGTTCCTTGCCTTCCAGCGCATAGTGGTTCTCGGCGCCGATAAATCCAGTCTTGCCGGGCGACACCGTGAATTCCAGCCCCAGTTCCCAGATGGTGTCCCCGCACAGGTCGTTCTCGAACGGGAATGTTTCGGAGTTGTCGCCGGGATAGAACAGCAGGTAGCTTTCGATCCGCAGCATATCGAGGGTCGAAAACTGCACAGGGCGTACGCCCATGTCCTTGCCCGCGTCCAGAATGCTGTCCCACAGATGCGTCGCATCCTTGGCACGACAGAAGATTTCATACCCGCGCTCGCCAGTATACCCTGTCCGGCTGATCATCACGTCACGGCCATAAAGACGGGTCTGCATAAGTCCGAAATAGGCAAGATCACGGATCGCCGGAATTTCCTGTGCCAGAAGGTCGACCGAGACCGGCCCCTGCAAGGACATATCGTGCAGATCGTCATCAAAGAGCACGGCCACATTCTTTGCGGCCGCCACGGTTGTCAGCTGCTCCATCCCGATGCCCGTGCCATGCACAACCATCCATGAATTCACCGCGAGGTGATAGATGATGCAATCATCGACAAATTTACCCTCGGCATTCAACATCGAGGCATAGGTGGAACGGCCAGGCGCGATCTTCTCGACGTTGCGGGTGGTGACGCGGTCAATCACATAGGCCGCGTCCGGTCCGACCAGATGCACTTTCTTGAGGCCGGACACATCCATAAGCCCCGCCTTGGTGCGGATCGCTTCATAGTCGGCCTTGGCCCGTTCGGGTGTGTCATCATAGAACCATGCGGTCCCCATGCCGTTCCAGTCTTCCAATTCCCCACCGATTTCGGCGTGACGATGCGCAAGCGCAGACTGTCTCCAAAGAATGGCCATGGTGTTCTCCCTTTTTGTACGAGTCTTTTGTTGGCGTCATTCAGCCTTAGGCCAGATCAAAAAGCAAGAACATCAGGCAAAAAAATTTCCTGTCAGGCAAATGTTGACAGAATCGAAACAACGCCCCTTAGATATGGTGAATAAAATATTACTGGCAGGCAAATGTCAGTACCAACATCAAGGGAGATGGACAGTGGACGGCAACCTAAACGCACTTACGACGGTGTTCACCGAATTTTATTATTGGGTGACCGTGGTCTTTATGTTCCTCATTCACGTGGGGTTCTGCATGTACGAAGTCGGAGCTAGTCGACGGCGAAACCACATGCATACGTTGATGAAAAACATCATGATTATCCCGCTGGTGACCGTGACATTCTTCTTCTTCGGATGGTGGATCTACTGGGCTTTCCCCAATTTCTACATCTTTGGCGGGTCAATTGATTTTGACGCCGGTGCCGCGAACACACCTTGGTCTCCGAACATGGGCACCAACCTTGATGATCGCATCACCGGCGTTTTCTGGGCGGCATTCCTGCTGTTCTCCTGGACGGCGGCCTCGATCGTATCGGGTTCCGTGATTGAGCGCATCCGCTCATCCGCACTTTGGGTCCACGCCGTTTTGATTGGTTCGGTATTCTGGATTGTCGACGCGGCCTGGGGCTGGCACTACGCGGGGTGGATGGTGAAATACCTGGGCTATCACGACGCCTATGCCTCTGGCGTGATCCACGCAATTGCCGGTGGCTATGCATTGGGCGTTCTTCTCGTGCTGGGGCCACGGATCGGCAAATTTGCCTCCGACGGGACGCCGCGGGACATTCCGCCGCATAATCCTTGGATGCTCACCATTGGCATCTTCCTGATCTACACCGGTTTCTGGGGCTTCTATGCGGCCTGCAACGTCCCTGTCATTGCACCGGAAGTGATCGACGGCCAGATCGTTGGCACTACATGGACAGCAACCAACATTTATCTGGCCCCAACCACGCTCTCGGGAATTACGTTCAACTTCCTGATGTCGCTGTCTGGCGGCTTGATGGCGGCCTATGTGGTATCCAGGGGTGACGCGTTCTGGACGTTCTCGGGTGGACTTGCCGGGATCATCACGGCCTCTGCGGGCAATGATCTTTATCACCCCATTCAGGCCATGCTGATCGGCGCGGTTGGAGTCGTGATTGTATACAAGCTGCACTACTGGGTCGAAAAGCGGTTCAAGCTGGACGATGCGGTCGGCGCTGTTGCGGTGCACGGATATGCCGGCGTCGTCGGTCTTATCATCGCAGGCTTCGTCCTGTGGGGCGCACCGTCGTCACCGTTCGAAGGCTATGCGACGATCACACCTTGGGGTCAGACCGCTGGGGCGATCATCATGTTCTTCGTGTTGGGTTTCCTGCCGGGCTTTGTGGTCTCGAAACTGCAGGCCGCCGCAGGTGTCCTGCGCATCCCTGAAGAAGTCGAGCTGCAAGGCCTCGATTACGCAGAACACCACGCCTACGAGGACGCAATGGCCGAGATTATCGAAGCCGACAAAGCGCACCTCTCCGGCAAAGTAACTCCAGCAGAGTAAGGAAAAGACATGTCGACTATAGGATACAAGGACTGGGCCGTTGATCTGGCTGAAGTTGGGGCGATCTACCCCTTTCAAGGCTGGGAAGTTCCGATGACGATTGTCGGGGTCATCTTCTGGCTGGGCTGGCACAGGATCCAGTTTGTCCGCGAGGGCAAACACCTCGAAGAGGCCCGCAAGACGGGTGATCCCGAGAAGATCAGAAAGGCGCTCGAACGCTACTAGAGACTGGGAAAGGGCGGTTTGAAACCGCCCTTTTATCCACTTACTGACAGGAAAATTTTATTCCTGATGGTTGAGACTCAAATTCTTTCCTGCTAGCCTCCGACTCACCAGACAATCAACCCCGAAAGGATCACGCGGATGTGCGGCATTGTTGGACTATTCCTCAAAGACCCAAGCCTGGAGTCTCAGCTTGGTGACATGCTGACGGATATGCTGATTACGATGACGGATCGCGGGCCGGACAGCGCGGGCATTGCGATATACGGTGGTGACCGGGACGGCGTCGCCAAGCTGACCGTGCAATCCGACACGCCGGACGTTGATTTTGATAATCTGGAAAATGCGCTGCGCAAGCAGATCAAGGGCCCCGTTTCAATGTCGGTCAAGGACACCCACGCGGTGCTGGAAATGCAGGCAGATCAGGTTGACGCGGCCCGTGCCGTGCTGCGCAGCATCCGCCCCGATGTACGGATCATGGGGCACGGCACATCGCTGGAAATCTACAAGGAAGTCGGGTTGCCCAAGGACGTTGCCGCCCGCTTTGACCTGCGCAAGATGAGCGGTACGCACGGGATTGGACACACCCGCATGGCCACTGAATCTGCGGTGACAACGATGGGCGCGCATCCTTTCAACACCGGCGTCGATCAATGCCTTGTGCATAACGGATCGCTCAGCAACCACAATTCGCTGCGCCGCAAACTGCGCCGCCTTGGGGTGCACATCGAAACAGAGAATGATACCGAAGTCGGGGCCGCATACCTGACATGGAAAATGCAAACGGGTGCGACGCTGGGTGAAGCTCTGGAAAGCTCGCTGGATGATCTGGACGGGTTCTTTACGTTCCTTGTCGGCACCAAGGATGGCTTTGGCGTGGTGCGCGACCCCATTGCATGCAAACCTGCGGTCATGGCCGAAACGGATCAATATGTGGCATTCGGTTCGGAATACCGCGCCCTTGTGAACCTTCCGGGGATCGAAGATGCCCGCGTGTGGGAACCTGAGCCCGCAACAGTATATTTTTGGAGCCACAATGCGGCACCGACCGCCACGGAAAAGGCAGCGTAAGATGCAGAAATTTGATCTTGAGGCGGAGGGGCTTCGCGCTCTCAATTCCGCCCTGCACGCTCAAGCGGACAACACCAATCAGACCGTTTGGGAAATTGTGAATCCCAAAGGGGCCCATGCCATCGCCGTTGGATTGGACGCCCCGATCGAGGTGAACGTCAAAGGCTCCACCGGGTATTACTGCGCGGGCATGAACAAGCAGGCGACTGTGCATGTGCATGGTTCCGCCGGGCCGGGCACCGCAGAAAACATGATGTCCGGCACGGTCATTGTAGAAGGTGACGCCTCACAATACGCAGGCGCCACCGGCCACGGTGGTACGCTGATTATCAAGGGCAATGCGTCGTCACGCTGCGGCATCTCGATGAAGGGGATCGACATTATCGTGCACGGCAATGTCGGCCACATGTCGGCGTTCATGGCGCAATCGGGAAATATCGTGGTTTGCGGTGACGCCGGTGATGCGCTGGGAGACAGCTGTTACGAGGCGCGGTTCTTTGTGCGGGGGTCAGTTAAATCGCTGGGCGCTGACTGCATCGAAAAAGAGATGCGGGCCGAACACATCGCGATTCTCGAAGAGCTGCTTGAGCGCGGGGCCTGTGATGCCAAAGCGTCCGAGTTCAAACGATATGGATCGGCACGCCAGCTTTACAACTTTGACGTAGACAATGCTGCGGCATACTGAAGGGTAATACCATGAAAGACCACGACTCTCGGGGTATCCCCAACACCACACCACGGCAATCCGCGACGTTTAGCCAGGACGTCAACAGCGACATCCGGCGCGCGGCGGCCACAGGCATCTACGACATTCGTGGCGGCGGGGCCAAACGCAAGGTGCCCAGCTTTGATGATCTGCTGTTTCTGGGGGCCTCGATCTCGCGTTATCCGCTCGAAGGATACCGCGAGAAGTGTGAGACCTCCGTTAAGCTTGGCACCCGCTTTGCACAGAACCCGATCGAGATCGACATCCCCGTGACCATCGCAGGGATGAGCTTTGGGGCGTTGTCCGGCCCCGCGAAAGAGGCGCTGGGCCGGGGCGCGAATGCCGCCGGCACGTCGACCACTACGGGCGATGGCGGCATGACCCCCGAAGAGCGCGTCCATTCTTCCAAGCTGGTGTATCAATATCTGCCGAGCCGCTATGGCATGAACCCCGATGACCTGCGCAAGGCTGATGCAATCGAGATCGTGGTGGGCCAGGGGGCCAAACCGGGCGGCGGCGGCATGTTGCTGGGTCAGAAAATCTCTGATCGGGTGGCCGAAATGCGCAACCTGCCCAAGGGCATAGATCAGCGCTCCTCGTGTCGTCACCCCGACTGGACTGGCCCGGACGATCTGGAAATCAAGATCCTCGAATTGCGCGAAATCACCGGATGGAAAGTGCCGATTTACGTCAAGGTTGCGGGTGCGCGGCCCTATTTTGACACAACCCTTGCGGTAAAGGCCGGGGCGGATGTGGTTGTCCTTGACGGCATGCAGGGCGGCACGGCGGCAACCCAGGATGTGTTCATCGAACACGTGGGCCAACCGACACTTGCGTGTATTCGCCCTGCGGTAAGGGCGCTGCAAGACCTTGGCATGCACCGCGAAGTGCAACTGATCGTTTCAGGCGGCATCCGGTCCGGGGCCGATGTGGCCAAGGCGATGGCACTGGGCGCGGATGCGGTGGCCATCGGCACGGCGGCGCTGATTGCCCTGGGCGACAATGATCCAAAGTGGGAAGAGGAATACAACAAGCTGGGCACCACGGCAGGGGCCTATGATGACTGGCACGAAGGGCTGGACCCCGCAGGCATCACCACGCAGGATCCCGACCTGATGGCCCGCTTTGATCCCGTCGAAGGCGGTCGCCGCCTCAGGAACTACCTCAAGGTGCTCACATTGGAGGCGCAGACCATCGCGCGGGCCTGTGGCAAGAACCACCTGCACAATCTTGAACCTGAGGATCTGGTCGCCCTGACGATGGAAGCCGCCGCCATGGCGCAAGTGCCGCTCGCCGGCACCGACTGGTACCCCGGCAAGCCCGGCACATCCTACTGACGAACGATGAAGGGCGCGGCAGAAATGCACGCGCCCTCACTTTTAAGACCGATAGGGAACAAACAAATGGCGACAGATCTCGCAAAATTTGCCGAAGAAAACGGCGTAAAATACTTCATGATCTCCTTCACCGATCTGTTTGGCGGCCAACGCGCCAAACTGGTCCCGGCCCGTGCGATTGCAGACATGCAAGAGGACGGCGCAGGTTTTGCAGGCTTTGCAACATGGCTCGACCTGACACCGGCGCATCCCGACATGCTGGCTGTGCCGGACCCCGAGGCGGTGATTATTCTGCCCTGGAACCACGAAATCGCCTGGGTGCCCGCCGATTGCGTGATGGAGGGCGCGCCGGTGGAACAGGCCCCGCGCAACGTGCTGCGCAAACTGATTGCCGAAGCCGCAGAGGAAGGCATGCACGTCAAAACGGGCATCGAGGCCGAATTTTTCCTGCTGACGCCTCAGGGCGATCAGATCAGCGACCCCTTCGATACTGCCGCCAAGCCCTGTTACGACCAACAGGCGTTCATGCGCCGCCTGGATGTGATCCGCGAAATCAGCGATCACATGCTTGATATGGGCTGGAACCCCTATCAGAACGACCACGAGGACGCGAATGGCCAGTGGGAAATGAACTGGGACTTCGACGACGCCCTGCGGACGGCAGACAAGCATTCGTTCTTCAAGTTCATGGCCAAATGTGTGGCCGAAAAACACGGCTACCGCGCAACCTTCATGCCCAAACCCGTCGAAGGGCTGACCGGCAACGGCTGTCACGCGCATATCTCGGTCTGGGATGCACCGGGAGCGGCCTCCAAAACCAATATCTTTGCCGCCGAACCCGATGGCAACAGCCAGACATCGGAGTTGGGCCTGTCAGATCAGGGCCGGCATTTCCTGGGCGGCATCATGAAACACGCAAGCGCGCTGGCGGCGATCACCAACCCGACCGTGAACAGCTACAAACGCATCAACGCGCCGCGCACCACATCAGGGGCCACATGGGCCCCCAACACCGTGACCTGGACCGGCAACAACCGCACGCATATGGTCCGTGTGCCCGGTCCGGGCCGGTTTGAACTGCGCCTGCCCGATGGCGCGGCAAACCCCTATCTTTTGCAGGCCATCATTATCGCGGCGGGCCTCTCTGGCATCCGGTCCAAGGCCGACCCCGGCAAGCGCCACGACATCGACATGTACGCCGAAGGCCACAAGGTCCGGGGTGCGCCGAAACTGCCGCTGAACATGCTGGACGCGCTGCGTGAATACGACAAGGACAAGGTGCTGAAGGCCGCGATGGGTGACGCCTTCTCCGCCGCCTACCTCAAGATGAAAATGCAGGAATGGAACGACTTTACGTCGCATTTCAGCCAGTGGGAACGCGACAACACACTCGACATCTGAATGCCATTGAGGGCTGACAGCCCGAATTACCCAGCCAAGGAAATCACAGCATGAACAAACGTGTTGCAATCATCGGCGCAGGCCCATCGGGCCTTGCCCAGCTGCGCGCCTTTCAATCTGCCAAGGAGGGCGGTGCCGACATTCCCGAGATCGTCTGCTTTGAAAAGCAATCCGACTGGGGCGGACTTTGGAACTACACCTGGCGCACGGGGGTGGACCAGTATGGCGAGCCGGTGCATGGATCCATGTACCGATATTTGTGGTCGAACGGCCCCAAGGAGGGGCTGGAGTTTTCCGACTATTCCTTTGAGGAACATTTCGGCAAGCAGATCGCCAGCTACCCGCCCCGCGCGGTCCTATTCGACTACATCGAAGGCCGTGTGAAAAAGGCCGGTGTCCGCGACATGATCCGGTTCGAGACAGTTGTGCGCGCGGTTGAGGAAACAGACGATGGCAGGTTCACCGTGAAGGTCAGAAACCTGCCCGAAGACAGCGAATATGAGGAAGTTTTTGACCATGTTGTCTGCGCGTCGGGTCATTTCTCAACCCCGAATGTGCCGGAATTTGAAGGGTTCGATACCTTCAAGGGCCGGGTGCTGCATGCCCATGATTTCCGCGATGCGCTGGAATTCAAGGATATGGATTTGTTGCTGATTGGCACCTCCTATTCAGCCGAGGACATCGGGTCGCAATGTTGGAAATACGGCGCGAAGTCCATCACCGTAAGCCACCGTACCGCGCCCATGGGCTATGACTGGCCCGACAACTGGGCCGAGGTGCCGCTGCTGACAAAGGTTGTCGGCAATACCGCGCATTTCAAGGACGGAACCACGCGGGATGTGGACGCGATCATCCTGTGCACGGGCTACCGCCACCACTTCCCCTTCATGGCGGACAATCTGCGCCTGCGCACCGCGAACCGGCTGGCCACGGCGAACCTCTACAAAGGCGTGGCATGGATCGACAATCCGAATGTCTTTTACCTCGGGATGCAGGACCAATGGTTCACCTTCAACATGTTCGACGTACAGGCATGGTGGGCGCGGGATGTCATCATGGGGCGGATCGCGCTGCCCGGCCGCGCCGCGATGCACGCCGATGTTGACGCCCGGATCGTTGCCGAGGATGCGCTGGAAGATGATTATGGCTGCATCTGGTATCAGGGTGACTACACCAGGGAACTGATGGAAGAGACGGACTATCCCAGCTTTGACATCGAAGGGGCCTGTCAGGCGTTCAAGGCGTGGAAGGGCCACAAGGTTGCCAACATCATGACCTTCCGGGACAACGCCTATGCGTCGGTGATAACCGGGACGATGGCACCGATGCACCACACTGAATGGAAAGACGCGCTGGACGACAGCCTCGAGGTCTACCTCAAGAACTGACCGCATCCCGATGCCTGCCTTTTCCGGTGGGCATCGGGCGTTATCCGCCTTTCATGCTTCGCAAGAAAACCAGCGACTGTCCCAGTCCGCCCTTGTCCTTGAGCGAGACGCTGAGTTGTCGCCCGAAGGCGGTGCCGATTATCTGATCAAAACTATCGGGATGATTGACAGATGACCGTTCCGCATTGACCGGACCGCTTGCGCATTGGGCCAGCACGTCGGCCAGATATTTGAAGGATTGACTGGCCGCCACGCTTCGATATTCAAAGCGCCAGTAACAGTCCCAGGATGTGCCGCCGCCCATCGCCACGGACCTCGAGCAGGACGCGGTCACGCCCGCAACTTCCGGTATGTCACTGGAAAGCGCAAACGAACGCAGGTTTGCACAGCCATCAGCCTGCGCCGCACCTGCAGCGATCCAGACCAACATGAAAGTTGCATAACCTCTCACTCCGGCACCAACTGCTGCCCTTCCTCAACCCGAAACGGTGTCGGCGGTGTGGATTTGCTGACCCAATAGAAAGCGCCCGCGTATTCCATCACGAACCAACCTTCCCATTCGGTATCCCTTGGCCAACTGCTTTGATATTCACCCTTTTCCGGGTCAACCCGCCACTGACCTCGCGCGGATCGGGTGCCGTCCTGCGCAAAGATGGTTGTTCCGTCCGGGCCGAAAAACTGCCGATAGGGGATGCCATTCCATTTCCCGACTGCCGTATTGCCGGACAACAGTGCTTCAATCTCATGGGCCTCCAGCTTGACGGACTGCGCCATCGCAGGCGACGCCAGAATCGCCGCGCAGGCCACCGCCAAGGACCGCATCATCATCACGCGCCCGGCACCTTTCCATCATTCACCAACATCAAAGCGACCTTGCGCAGCGTGGCGCGCAACCGCTCAACCTTTGGACCCATATGGCCCAGATCAATCAGGGTGCGATCCATCACCGACAGCCACAGCTCTGCATCTTCTTCAAAGATCGGCACATGGGCGTGGATTTCGCGCACGTTCATATGGCGGTGTTTTTCCAGATAATATTGCCGCCCGCCCATGAACCCGGACATGAAATTGAACTGCTCTTCGCGGGTATGGGCCAGACCGTGACCGTCCATGTGCAGTTCAAGCAGGCGCGCGGCTTCCGATTCTGTCTCGACCAGATCGTAGAAATGTCCAACCAGCTCCCGCAGGCCGTCTTCGCCTCCGATCTGGTCAATCATCGCGGTCATGAGCGTGGGCGTTCCTTAGTCGGGTCATAGGCCGCCACCGTTGGCGCTATCTCGGCCGGCAGGCGCTTTTGATGTCCGTCCAGCTTGCCGATTTCCAACCGGGTGCCGGGGTCCGCATGCGCCACGTCAACCCGCGCCAGCGCGATGTTCTTTCCGAGCAGGGGCGAGCGCATGGCAGAAGTGACCTCGCCAATCTGCGCGCGGCCCACATGAATGCAGTCGCCGTGATGCACATCAATCGCACTGTCGATCTCAAGGCCGACCAGCTTGCGCATCGGGTTTTCCTTGCGCCGGATCAGTGCCTCGCGGCCAATGAAGTCATCGGGCTTGGATTTGAGCGGCACGGTAAACCCGATCCCGGCCTCAAACGGGTCGGTCTGATCGCTGAAATCATACCCGGCAAAGATCAACCCCGCCTCGATCCGCACCATATCCAGCGCCTCAAGGCCCATTGGCTTGATGCCGTGGTCCTGCCCCGCGCCCCAGATCGCATCGAATATCTCGTGCGCATCCTTGGGGTGGCACATCACCTCATAGCCAAGCTCACCGGTGTATCCGGTGCGCGACAACACAAACGGTGTGCCGCTCTCGTTGTGCAGCCGCGCAGGCGTAAAGCGGAACCACCCCAGTTGATCCATCTCGGGGTTATGGGGTGCAGTCCAGACAATCTTGCGCAGCAGATCGCGGCTCTCCGGACCTTGCACGGCGACATTGTGCATCTGGTCGGTCGAGGCGCGGATCAGCACTTTCAAGCCCAACTTTTCGGCCTGTTCCCGCATCCAGTCGCCGCCGTAGTCATTGCCGCCGATCCAACGGAAGTTGTCCTTGCCCAACCGGAAAACCGTGCCGTCGTCAATCATTCCGCCGTGCTCATAACACATCGCCGTATAGACCACGCCACCCACCGCCAGCGTTTTCATGTTGCGGGTGAAAATGTACTGGCACAGCGCCTCGGCATCCGGTCCCAAGATCTCGAATTTGCGCAGCGGCGACAGATCCAGGATCACGCATTTCTCGCGGCAGGCGTGGTATTCCTCAATCGGCCCAGCATCGGCAAAGCAATTGGCCAGCCAATAGCCGTTATATTCGATAAAGTTGCGCGTGTGCTCGGCGAACTTGTCGTGGAAACCGGTTTGTTTGGTCATCTTTGGCTCTGATTCTGGTGTGGCGCGGTAGGCGACGGAGCGTTGAAACGTCTCTTTGCCGGAATAGGTGCGCACGTGAATATCCGTGGGGTTCCAGCCGTTTGCCGGACTTGTGTCATCAGGACATGCTGACGACACGCAGACAACGTCGGTCAATGCGCGCAACAGGACATAATCGCCGGGGCGCGACCAGGGCTCGTCTGAATACAGAACGCCGTGATCATCAATGAAGGTGTTGAAGAAGAAGTTGATCGCCATCCAGCCGGGCCGCCCGGTGACGTTGTACTCTGACAGCGCGCCATTGAAGTTTTCCGAACAGTTCACATGCCCCGGATACCCGATGTCGTCGTAATATTTCGCCGAACACGCAAGGGCAAAGGCGTCATGCCTTCCACAAGTGTCCTGCACCACCTCGACCAGCGGCAGCATCTCCTGATCGTAGTATTTCGCGTGCAGGCCCGGCATCGGATAGGCATGACCCATCAACGTGCGCGTGGTTGTCACGTCCAACGCATGTTCGATGCCCTTGTCCAGCTTGCGGGCCGAGAAACACTCGAAATCGGTACATTGGCGCCCATCCACATCAATGATCTGGATATAATCCCCTGCTTTGACAAAAAATGCCTCAGCTGTCTGCGTATGCACCCGAATGTCGTCAAGAGGATCCGCCAGCGGATCTGGCAATTCAAAGCCAACATGTTTCTTGATAACGGTTCGCTTGACCATCACGGTGATCGGGGTGGTAGTGTCCTGACGTTCAATATCCATCGGCGGGCCGGGGGTCGCGATGATAACACTGCCGTCGCGCTGAACCACGAGCGTTTCTTGGGTTTTTGCAGACGTATCCGCGCCAAACACCCGCAGCGCAGGCGCATGGGCCAGATCAATACCGCGCGCGTCCAGCCCCATGCGCAGCCCGCGCAGGGATTGGTCATCGCTGGTCAGCAATGCCTGCATTCCGGTCGCCTGCGCATTGGCAGGTGCATCCAGTATCGCGGGATCAATCTTGCCCCTCGGCCCCGCCGCAACCACCTCGCAGACCTGCGCGCCTTCGTTATTGACAAGGGTTATCTGATCGCCGGCAGAAACGGGGATCAAAACAGCCCCCATTCCCTCAACCACATACCGCTCGGTTCCGGGCGGCAAGGTAAACTGGCTGGGCAGGAACAATTTGCTTGGCTTTGGCGGGCCCGGTGTGAAATTTGCGTATATCTGATCAAGCATATGATGCCCCGTTCCAGACAGTTGTTGCATAAGTGGAAAAATTATTTACCACAAAGAATATAGAGCCGATGCCTTTATGCAAGACAATTTGAGCTGCACGACGCATGTTTTCAACGGACTCACAAGGATTGTACCATGCTGTCATTGATGCTTGGACTTACCGCTGCCCTCGCCTGGGGCGTACACGACATCTGCGTGCGATATGTGTCGCAGCGCGGCGGCATCCTGCCCGCACTCACAACCGTGCTTGTCATAGGATCGCTGGTGTTGGTCCCGGTAACGCTGGTTGGTGGCGGGTGGCAGGAGATGACAGCGCCCGCATACGGGTTTTCCATGCTCAGCGGCATCTTTTACGTTTTTGGATGTATCGGGCTTTATAAGGCCTTCGCAATCGGCCCGGTGCGGTTGGTTGCGCCGATCATGGGGGCCTATCCCGTCCTTTCAATCACCTGGTCTGCGCTGTTGGGACAAAGGGTGCCCCTGGACCAATGGCTAGCGGTTGGGGCGGTTGTTGCCGGGGTCGGGGTTGTCAGCACCCTGACAGACCAGGACGACAGTACCGGCACACAAAGCGCGGCAATCGGCTGGGCGGTTCTGGGTGCCGTCGGTTTTGCCGCTACTTTTGCGATCGGTCATATCGCCACGCAGGCGGGTGCCGAATTGCCCGTTGTATTGATCGCCCGTGTTGTAACAACGGCCGGTGTGGCGCTGATCCTGGTGCTTACAACTGGCGCAATGCTGCCCGAGCGGGGCGCTTGGCCGCTGTTGGGTCTGATGGCCGTTCTGGATGCCTTTGCCCTGGGAATCGTCATAGCATCGGGCGGCCTGGACCGACCGGAATTTGCCGCCGTAGCGGCTTCAACCTTTGGAATGGTCACAATTATTCTGGCTTGGGGATTTCTAAAAGAACGCATGACCCAGGCCCAATGGGGCGGTGTCATGCTGACCTTTGGGGGGATCGGGTATCTGGCCTTGTAGGGGTGTCTGCTCGCAGGAACATCCTCGGGCACTTTCACAAAAAAACCTGACGCACCCTCCGCTGTGCGACATCATGGTTGCCAACGCGAGGGGTGATACTCCGCCTGTCAGATATGCCGCGACGCGCTCTAGACCCGCTCAAACCGCAAGAGTTCAACGGACTTTCGCTCCCGCATCTTGGACGGGGTCACACCATATTCATCCTTGATCGCCTTGGACAGGCTGTTGACAGACCCAAACCCCGTGGCCACCGCGATCTCGATCAAGGGCAGGAGCGTTTCTTCAACCATGACCCGCGCCCGCTTGGCCCTGAGGCGCTTGTAGAACCTCGCCGGCGTTTCATTGAGAGATGCCTTGAACGCGCGCTCCAACTGGCGGGTCGAAATACCTATTTCATGCGCAAGTGCGGGCATCGGCAGGGGATCGGCAACTGACTCCTCCATCATGCCCAGCACCTGCGTGATCTGGGGGTCAAAAAGACCGGCATTATTTGCGATGTGTTTGGGTTGCTCGGCGTCGCTGCTCCGAATTGTGCCAAGCAGAAGGCGATTGCCAAGTTCCGCAACCTGTTCAGAGGTCAGAAACGGCGCAATCAGCCCGATCATCAATTCAGAGGTCGAGGCCCCGCCGCCGGGAGCGGTGATCACCCCATTGCTCTTTTCTGAAAACCGGGTGCTAAGCTCGGGATAGAAGCCGGTCTCTTGCAGCTTGGTCGCTTCACGCCAGTGGGTCGTGACCTTTCCTGACGGGTTTGCCTGTTGGATATAACGGGTCGCCGCCTCTGACAGCAGCACCACCGGCAGCATCTTGCGCTGCATCAGCCGCACCTTGCGGGGCCAGGTCCGGTTGTCCTTGATGTCGCCACCAACAACGATCATCGTTTGCGGCGCAAGAATATTGTCCGATACCGGCGCGGCCTCGACAATCATCCCGCCCCGGCTTTTGATGTACCCCGGTGTGTCCGAGACGCAGGACCATGAAAACAACGTTTGGGCCAGAACCTTGTTGGCCGTGCGCAGCGTTGTGATGATGGATGACACTTCGGCCTCGGCGAATCCTTCGGACACGAAAACCTCGAACACACGTTGGCTTTTGGCCCCGCCCAGCGCCGGATCAATGCTGTCGACACCGCAAAAAAATGCCTCTCTGCGTCCCATCTCAGCTGACCCATCCTGCCGCAACCTGTCGCTGGTAGGCCACAATCGCATTGCGCATCAATAGGGCCACGGTCACTGGTCCGACCCCCCCCGGAACCGGCGTGATCCAACCCGCCACCTCCTTGACGGCCTCCGTATCCGCATCACCGACGATGGCAAATGACCCATCTTCCTGCGTGATCTGGTTGATCCCGATGTCGATCACAACAGCCCCCGGTTTTATCATGTCGGGCTTGAGAAACCCCGCGATGCCAACCGCAATAATCACCACGTCGGCGCGCCGTGAATGCATCGCGACCGACCGGGTCATATGATGACAAACCGTCACCGTCGCGCCCTCCGCCATCAGCATCATTGCAGCCGGCTTGCCGACAATCTCGGAATGGCCGATCATCACAACCTCAAGCCCCTCAAGATTGAGACCGGTTTCCTTGACCAACTCAACACTCGCAGCGGCCGTACAGGGCGCAAGCGCCACATCGGAATATACGATATTCCCGATAGAGGCCGGATTCATGCCTTCAACGTCTTTCAGCGGATGGATGGCCGATTGCAGGGAACGTACGTTGATCCCGTCGGGGACCGGACGTTGCAGGATGATGCCCAGAACTGACGGGTCATCATTCATCCGCTGTATCTGTTCCTTGGCGGCATCCTGCGAAATCGAACCATCCCAATATTGCTGGTCAAAGGTCAGCCCTGCCCGCTCAGCGCCACGGGCCTGATTGCGCATATAGACCGCGACCTCAGCGTGTTCACCGATCGAGATCGAGACCAGCCTTGGCATGCCCGGATGCGCGGCGGTGAACGCGTTGCATTCCCGAAGGATGCGGTCACTTACGGGGCGACCGCGCAGCAGGCGGTTGTCAGGAATATCTTTCATCTTTGCATTTTTCCGCAGGTGCTCAGGGTGATTCACCATTTTCCTCATGATAAAATTTTATTCCCTTGTGTCAAATCAATATCGCAGGACCGGTGGGCAAGCATAAAGAAAAAGGCGCGCTTTCCCGCAATGTCGGGCAGCGCTGAACAAGGGTTTGGACCCGCATTGGATCTTGGGACAGTTTCCCGAAAATCTCAATCACCCAACGCCGCCTGAAATCCTGAACGTCAACGCGTACGAGAATGCTCAGCCCATCAGATTTTCCGAGACGTGATTTGGTCGCAAGGACACGCAACACCAATGTCGATTGGCGCGTAGACGCAAACAGCCCGCCCGCACCGATGTTCAGGACCAGCAGGCGCGACGGAGCGGCGTTGGGTCGCGGGAGGTCAAGACAGCTGCCCTACGGTCTCTTTCTCCGCAATGGCACCCGTCGCAACCTCCGACAGCCAGGGCGGGTTCGCCCCAGGTCGGGAAACCGTTATCGCAGCAACCCTGGCGCCAAATTCAAGCGCACCTGTCAGATCGGCCTTACCTATCGCAGCAATCCCGGCCCGATCCAAAAGGCCGCTTTCAGATAGCGAAGCAAGGACTCCGGCATTGAAGGTGTCGCCCGCTCCAACTGTGTCCGCAACCTCGACCTTCTGAACAGGAACTTCAATCTTCATATCAAAACCAAACAAGGCACAAGCGCCCCCGCTTCCCCGTGTGAGCACAACAAGTGCCGGCCCTTTTTCCTGCAGGGCGGTTGCCTTTTCGATTTGCGTCAACGGACCGGGTACAAGCCAATCCAGATCCTCATCCGACACTTTGAGAATATCAACACAGGCCATCAATCTGTCCAGCCGCGCGCGGTATCGTTTCTCATCGGTGACAAAGTTGGCCCTGATATTCGGGTCGGCAACAATGACGCGTTTTTTACTCTCTCGCAGGGCAAGAGCAAGATAGAAGTCAGCAGCAGGTTCGTTAATGAGGCTGATGCCACCAAAGAACATGGCCTTGGCCGTCCTCGGGATCCTCGGAAGGTTGTCCGGGAACAGCATTCTCCCTGCCGTATTTTCATCGTAGAAAACGTAACTGGCCTGGCCATTTTCCAGACCAACAAAGGCAAGTGTTGTCGGGCGACCGGAACGCATCACAAGGTCGGTTATCACATTGCTGTTGTGCAGTTCATCCAACAGTGTCTGGCCGAACATATCTGTTGAAATCCCGGATAGAAAACGCGAATCAATCCCAAGACGCCCCAGGGCAATAGCCGTGTTGAACACCGCCCCGCCTGCATGCGGTCTAAACACTTGTCCGCCTTCCGGATCCACCGACGGGATCATGTCAATCAGCGCTTCGCCACAACAGACTATCACATCTTCGCCTTTCGAACTTTTCCGGGCACAGTGTACGCGTTACTTGCGCAATCCACTTTCACTATCGAAATAGTGGGCAAGCTCGGGTTTGATGGTGAAGAAGATCGAACTGCCTTTTTCCCCCGCCGGGGGTTTTTCTGTCTTGGCAATAAACTCGACTCCAGCCGCTGAGACGAGGTGAACCAGCGCGTATTCCCCAAGGTTTTCAACCAATTCCAAACGCCCTTCGACAACGGCATTGGCCGCATCGGTTTGAACCATGTGTTCGGGACGCATCCCGACCTGCTCTGAGGGACCAACATCCCTGCCAAGGGCCGCACCGGCAGTTTGAGACAGATCGGCGCCGGAAAAGAAGTTCATCTTCGGGCTGCCAATAAACTGCGCAACAAATGCATTTGCCGGCTGCTCGTACAGCGTAATCGGAGAGCCAACCTGTTCGATGCGGCCATCGCGAAGCACCACGATCTTGTCGGCAAGTGTCATCGCCTCGACCTGATCGTGGGTCACATAGATCATCGTGGTTTTCAGACGCTCATGCAGACGGGCAATCTCGATCCGGGTCTGGACCCGCAACGCGGCATCGAGATTGGACAGCGGTTCATCAAACAAGAACACCTTGGGGTCACGGACAATCGCACGTCCGATTGCCACACGTTGCCGTTGACCACCTGACAGGTTGCGCGGGCTGCGATCCAGATAGTCGGTGATCTGCAATATCTCTGCAGCCGCTCTCACCCGGCGATCAATCTCCTTTGGATCGGTTTTGGCCTGCCGCAGGCCAAACGCCATATTCTTGTAGACGGTCATATGCGGATAAAGCGCATAAGACTGGAACACCATCGCAACGCCCCGCTTGGACGCGGCCACATCATTCACGACCTGATCGCCGATCTCGACCGTACCCGACGAAATCTCTTCGAGCCCCGCAATCATTCGCAACAGCGTTGACTTGCCACAGCCCGATGGGCCGACAAACACAACAAATTCGCCATCATCAATGTCGAGATCGACGCCATGCATTACCTGCGTCGCACCATATTTCTTGCGCACATCGCGCAGGGTCAAACCGGCCATTTGATCTCCAATTCTTCAATTTCATGCCGCAAAGTATCGGCAAATTCAGGGTAGGTTTCAGGGACGTCGCCCCAGAGTTGACGGTCAGTCAAAAACGCCTCGGTGCCTAACAAGGCATCAAGGTCGTCCCAACCAGGTTCGACATATCGAAACGGCATTTTTCCAGCCGCAACATGGCGGGCAAAGACATGCCAGCTTGCAATGCTTCGAATTGCAAAGACGGGTATGACTCCGTTTTCGAAACACCCGACAATCGTTGGGCGGATAAAAATGGGGAACTTCGCCATGCCGTCTGCGCAAATGCGCGCAACGGTATCGCCAATCGCCCGATTGCCAAAACGTCTCGTTATATCAGCGAGGTAATCCTCTTTCGAGAACGGCAAATCTATCGTGATCGCAGGAAGAACTTCCTTGGTCTGGAAATTCTGGAAGTGTTCTTTCAACTGGGGCAGGCGCATCGCCGCATCAAAGGTCTCGACACCTTCAAGGGCGGCCATATAGGCCAGCGCCGTGTGGCCACCGTTCAGCACCCGTATCTTGGTTTCCTCATAAGGATCGACGTCCGGCGTGACAATCACACCAGATCGCGCCAAATCGGGCATCTCGGCGGCTGCGCTGTCCTGCAAGACCCACTGCGCAAAATCTTCGGCCATCACTGGCGACGAAACATCCTTGCCGACAAGGGCTGACAATTCCGGGCCAAGCCCTGTGGGGCTGCGCGGTGTGATCCGGTCCACCATTGAGCAGGGAAAGCGCACGTTTTCCGCGACCCATTCGGCAAGCCCCTGATCGCCACAAGCAGCCAGATAGGCCAGCAGGTTGCGGCGCAGCATCTTGCCGTTTTGGCGGATGTTGTCGCAACATGCGATGGTCAGCGGGGCACTTGTTCTTGCGACACGCAGACCAAGCGCGGCGCGTAGATAGCCATAAACGCTTTGCGGTGCCCGCCCGGACACCTCGCCCTGAATGACAGGATCTGCGGAATTGAGAGCGCCGTTTGCATCTGTGTAATAGCCGCTTTCGGTGACTGTGATCGTAACAAGATGCACCGAGGGCCGGGACAAAAGCGCTTCGGCCTCATCCGGTGTCGCACTCCAATCCGCAAATCCCACGTGAGAGCGAACACGCCGCAAGGCGACCTCGCCATCAGCCGAATAGGTCTTGAGATAGTAGCCGTCATGGCCTGCCACATCCAGTTTTGCGGTTTCAAATTGATCCGCTTCTGAACCCCGCAGATTTACCGCTGCAATTCCCCAGCGCAGATCGCCTGAAGCCTCCATATAGTCATCGAAATAGACCGCCTGATGTGCACGATGAAACGCACCGAACCCCAGATGGACCACCCCGATTTCACAACGCAACCTGTCGTAGCTGGTCGCTGACACCGGGGTATGCGCCGCAGTATTCATGAGCCCGACTCCATTTGCGGTGCGAGATCTTTGCGCGCGGTATCGCGGTACTGTGAAGGGGTCATGCCCTTCACCTTCAAGAAATGGCGATTGAAGTTGGCCAGGTTCTTGAAGCCGGCGGTTTGTGCAATCGTGATGATCTGATCGTCAGACGCATACAGCATCCCGCAGGCCTCTCCGATGCGGATCCGGTTCAAAAACTCAACAAAGCTGTGCCCCGTCAGCGCCTGAAAATTGCGGCTGAAGGTAATTTCAGTCATTCCAGCCATCTCGGCAGCCTGGCCAACAGAAATCGCTTCTCCGAATTCCTTTACAACGTGGTCAACGACCTCGGCGATCCGGGCCTGCTTGCTGCCGCCTTCTGGTTGAATGAGCTTTGCCACAGACAGGGTTTTCTTTTCTGCATGCTCATTGAGCCGCACAAGAAACCTGATAAAGGCCAAAATGCGCTCTGCGCCCTTGTTGTCACGGATCGATTCCATGTGGCCGCGGGCAAAGGTCGGGTTGAATCCCTCAAAATGAATGCCTGATTGCGCAAGTTGCAACAGTTGAAGAACCTGCGCGAATTCCGGAAACCCCTCGGCAAGCTTTTCCACGCTATCGTGGCTGAATTGAACCAACATATCCCGCGTCGCAACCGGCTCGGACCACACGTTGTCGGTGATCCAGTTATGCGGAAGATGTGGGCCGGTCATGAACAAATCGCCCGTCTTGAAATCACCGATGTGGTCCCCGACAAATGCCTTGCCCCGCGTAGCGGTAATCAGGTGCAGCTCGTATTCTTCATGGGCGTGCCAGCGGCACAGATCTGTTGGCCAGCCATGCTCAAGATAGCGAATGGACCGCGTGCTGCGATCGACCAATTCAATTTCGGGTGCAATTATTGACATCTGTTCACCTAAGCACGTTGCCGCCATCAACACCGATTGTCTGAGCAGTCATATACGACGATTGATCGCTCGCGAGGAAAACAGCGGCCCGCGCAACGTCATCGGGCGCGCCCATACGGCCAAGCGGTACAGCGTTGCCCACCTCATGTTTTTTCTGCCCCGGCTCCTTGCCCTCGAACCTGGCAAAAAGCGCATCGACCGTTTTCCACATCGGTGTGTCGATCACACCGGGGCTGATGGCGTTGACCCGTATCTGGTAGGGGGCAAGCGCCAAGGCGCAGGACTGCGTATAGCTGATGACAGCTGCTTTGGTTGCGCAGTAATGCGCCACCAATGCCTCTCCGCGATGTCCGGCCTGGGACGCGAGATTGATGATCGAGCCGTGCTGATGATTGGCAACCATCGACTTCGCACATGCCTGCATAACCGCGTAAAACCCCCGGACGTTGACACCAAACAGGCGGTCAAACTGTACCAGATCGCCCTCCTCCAAAACGCTGCCCATCGCAAACAATGCCGCGTTGTTGAACAAGATGTCGGGCTTGATCTGTGCAATCCAATCGGCGCAGGCGCTCAGGTCGGCATCATCCAGAAGATCAAACCGCTTGTAGGTCGCGGGGCCGTCAAAATCATCAGCGATGTCAATGGCATAAACCTTCGCACCAAGGGCGGAAAAATGCGCGACGGCGCTGGCACCGATACCGCCGGCGGCGCCTGTGACAAGGGCGATCTTGCCCCTCAGATCAGTGGGGGCCGCGTTCAGGCTCACTTGACCGCTCCGAATGTCAGACCCTGAACCAGCTGTTTCTGACAGAACCAGCCCAAAATCACGATCGGCGCAACGGCTGCGGTCGAAACGGCGGACAATCGACCAAAGAACAACCCTTCCGGGGCGCGGTTGCCCTCGATCAGCTTTGACAGGGTTGCCGCATCAATTGTTGTCAGGCGCACGGTCCAATAGGCTTCGTTCCAGCAAAATATGAAGGTCAAAAGCGCCGTGGACGCGATGCCGCCCCATGCCAGCGGAATAAGAATGTCCTTGATCTCACCCCATGTGCTGACACCGTCCATCTTGCCCGCCTCGATGATTTCCTTGGGGATTTCCTTGAAGTAGGTGAACAACATCCAGATCACGATGGGCAGGTTGATAAGACACAGCACCACAATGACGAGGAAATGGGTGTCAAAAATCCCGAGAAAATTCTTGGTCAGAAATGTCATCGGATACAGCACCGCAGCCGCAGGAAGCATCTTGGTGGACAACATCCACATCAGAATATCCTTGGTATGGCGGCTTGGGTCGAACGCCATGGCATAGGCCGCTGGCACGCCGACAATGAGCGCAAAAAGCGTCGCAAACGTCGACGTGATGACCGAATTGGTGGCAAAGCGCCAGTAGTCATAGTTCTCGGCCATGTTGGTGTAGTTCTCAAGCGTCGGGGTGAAAGAGAACAGAAACTCAGGCTTCACCGCATCTGCGTCCGTTTTGAAGCTGGTAAATACCATCCAGAAAATCGGGAAGAAGAAGATAAGCGCGACGCCCCAGGCCAATACCGGCCACAGGATGTTTCCAAGCTTGGATGACTGCGTAATTGTTGCCATTGTCTCTTACCTCAATCCATCAAGCTCTTGCCAACCATGCGCAACAGGAAGATCGCGATGATATTGGCAAGAATGACTGCAAAAATGCCCGTGGCGCTTGCGGCACCAATGTTGTTCGACGTGAATTCACCGATGAGATAGGGCAGGTTCTTGTTGCCGTTACCCCGGCTGACAATCTCGATCTCTGCGTAAAGCGAGAGGTGAAAGATTGACTGGATCATGACAACGATCGCTATTGGGCGCGCCAGATGCGGGACGGTCAGATTGATGAACTGCGACCAGGCGCTTGCCCCATCCAGCGTCGCCGCCTCCTTTTGCGATTCATCTTCGGACTGCAAGGACGTCATGAAGATAAGCACCGCAAAAGGGGTCCACTGCCAGGTGACCATCATGATCACCGCATACGCAGAGGTTTGCGTTGCACGGAACGAGATCGGCTCAAGTTTCGGCCACATCGAAAAGAACCAGCCAAGGCCGGGGAAATCCCGAAGGCCGTCGATGACGTTGTTCAGGCCCGCGATGGCAAGTCCGTTCAGACCCAGTACCGGGTCGAGGATCATGTTGATCCAAAGGACGCCATTCACAGCAGGCATGACAAAGAATGGGGAAATCAGCAGGACACGCACGATGCCGCGTCCCGGAAAGGACCGGTTAATCAGAACAGCAATCCCAAGGCCAAGTATAACGGTCATGACAAGGATGCTGCTGACAATGAAAACTGAATTCTGGATCGCAAACCAGAAGTCCTTGGCGTTCAGAACATATTGATAGTTCCCAAATCCGCGCCAGTTGCTCAGGGCCGGTGTTGTCCATTCTGGCCGGATCGTACTGTTCAGCACATACCGAATGAACGAGAAGTACAGCGTCATGCTGAGCGGTACCAGCATCCAGACCAGGAGCAGCAGAACCGCTGGCGTCTGCAATATGCGGGGGAGCGTTCGTTTGGACATAGCTTAACTGAACCTTGCTCGGCTGGGGTTTCATCAAAAACGTTGAGAAGCGGATGTGCAGTTGCCACGCAGAGCTGTCAAAGCTGGGCACATGCGCCAGACGTCAGACCATTGTCTGGATGAAAGGCCCGGCCAGTTCGCGCCGGACCTCTCTGTTGTTATTTGAATGGACTAGTAGTAGCCCGCTTCAGACATGATTGCGTCTGCTGCCGCCTGCGAGGCTGCCAATGCATCGTCCACAGATTTCGCCCCGGAAAGAGCCGCTGCAATTTCCTGTGCAACTGCGGAACCAACTTCCGGGAATTCCGGGATCGCAGCAAACTGAACGCCGACATATGGCTTCAGGTCTGTCGCTTCTGGTGCCGCCGACTGGATCGCCGCCATCTCAGCCGCCGCAAAGGGAGCCGCTGCCTGGAAATCCGCAGATGCGTATGTTGACGCGCGCGTTCCTGTTGGCACCTTGCCCCAGCCGAAATCCGGGTGATCCGCTACGGCCTGGATATAGGCCTTGGATGTGGCCCACTCGATGAACGCATGGGCAGCCTCGGAGTTTGGCGAACCTGTCGGAACTGCCATCGCCCAAGCCCAGAGCCAGTTTGCGCCAACCGGGTTACCGGCGTTTGGAGACTGTGCGTAGGCAACGCCGTCAACTTCGAGGAAAGATGCCGCGATAGTTGCGTCGATCCACAAGCCGCATTTGCCTTCGTTATAAAGCGCGAGGATCTCGTTAAAGGAATTCCCCTCAGAGCCGGGAGGGCCGTAGTTGCCCAGCAGATCGACATAGAAGTTGATCGCCGCTTTCCATTCGTCGGACTCAAGCGTCGGGCGCATGTCCTTGTCGAACCATGCCCCTCCAAAGGAGTTCACAACAGTTGTCACGAACGCCATGTTGTCGCCCCAGCCCGGCTTCCCGCGCAAACATGCGCCGTAAACGCCGGCATCTGGATTGTGTACCGCTGCGGCCGCCGCTTTGACGTTATCCCAGGAATCGTTGTCTGCGATGGTGACACCGGCAGCATCCATAAGATCCTTTCGGTACATAACCATCGACGATTCACCATAGAATGGTGCCGCGTAAAGCGTGCCGTTATGGGACAGACCGTTGCGCATTGCCGGCAACATGTCGTCAACGTCGTAATCCGCGCCAAAGTCCAGCGGCTCAATCCAGCCCGCCGCGCCCCAGATGGGTGCCTCTTGCATGCCGATATTGATGATGTCGTACTGACCGCCGCCGGTTGCTGTGTCGGACGTTACCTGCTCACGAAGCACACCCTCTTCCAGCGAAACCCAGTTAAGCGCTACGCCCGTATCCGCAGTGTAGGCTTCGGCCACTTTCTGCATGTTGATCATGTGACCGTTGTTCACAATGGCAATGGTCAGTTCCTTGGCCTCGCCGTCAGCGAACGCCGTTGATGTGGATGCGATGCCGAGCGCCAGCCCAAACGCCGAGTTAAGTAGAAATTTCATATTTTCCTCCCAGAAAACACAGATTCATTTTTGTCTGTTGGGACAGACTGTAGGATGCGGCAGGTCCATTCAAATACTATACCAGCAAAAAAGCGTACGATTACATCATTTCTCTCAGTTTATCGCGAAGCCCACGAAACAGCGTCTGGCGCCGACAATCCTTCTCAATGACCTTTTGGTCAGCGATCGTACATAGTGCCCTGCATCCAGCGCATCACGGCGTTGCAGCGTCCTGTCCGGCATTCCGGGTTCTTTGCCCAAGCGATCAGCGGGTGGTTTTTGCGTTGATTTTCAATAGTTTCCCCATCCGCTGCACTGCGATATTGATGCGGAAATAGTATGCGCCGGGATTGGCACCCCGACGCGCGTGACCCGCCGCTTCAGCCACCGGAGGCGAGGTTCGGCCCCCATCCTGCACCAAAACAGGCAGAAGAGTGCCCATTCTGCCGAGTCTTTCCCTGCGAGAATCGCACGCATGCTTTCACGACAACACCGGCTGAAACTGTCCCTCGCACCCATAGGCCAAGGGCGGACGGCTTGGTCGGATACGCAACATGTTGGCCAAACCCTGCAGGACGCATGATGTATGCGCCCGGAATTGATGTTGCCAAGGCACCCAACTCCGAAGAGTGTCGGCCCAACAGTCCAAGTAGGTTTAGCAGTGTCACGATCCACAACGTTTATCCTGTATTTCATAGCGATCTTTCTGCAAGCCGGTGCATACGGCCTGACGTTCATGTTGCCGCGCCTTTTTGACACCTTCGGGGCAAGTGAAAAAGTGGTGGGTGTAATGCTGGCCATCACTGCCGTCTCGACAATAGTAACGGTCTATTTCTCGGGCCATTTGTCAGATCTCTTTGGACGGCTGCGCACCCTTGGTGGCGCCTGCCTTGCCATTTCCGGCGCGCTTTATCTCTATGGGGCGGTCAGTTCGGTCGGCTTTGCCCTTGTCATGGCCAGTACCCTTTTGGGGTTTGGTTGGGGGCTTACCTATTCGCTGGGCCCCATTGTCCTGACGCGGCTGGTCAAACCAACCGAAAGAGTACAGTCCTTTGCGCTCCTGTCAGTGTTTGTGATGGCCGGGTTCGGGTTGTCTCCGGTGCTTGCGTCCCTGCTTGAAAAATTCGGGTTCTCCGTCAGGGACGCCTTTTTTGTCACCTCTGCACTTTGTATCCTCAGTGCGGCGGTGTTTTTCATCTTGCACCACCCGATCAAAAACCACGCCCTTAACCCGGCACCAGAGGCATCTTCCCGCCTTACGCTGGCATCCCTTTCCCAAGTGCTGAAATCCCGCGCACGGACCCCGGTTGCCATGGTCTGCATCGGCGCAAGCGTCTTTGCAGGCATGAACAACTTTCAAACGGTTTTCGCGGACGACAGGGGGCTGAATTACGCCACCTTCTTTTTGATTTACACGGTGACTGTCATCATCTTCAGGCTGGTTCTGGTGAAATTCAAAGGCGGTCAAAATCCGTATATGACCATCACCATTCTGCAATACCTGATGTGCGCCAGTGTGGTTTTGTTCATCTTCTCCGGGGGCAGTTTCGCGCTTTACGTGGCTGTCGCGGTCATGTTCGGGCTGGGATACGGAGTGTCCTATCCAATCCTTGTCGCCATGGCCGCCAATGACGCGCGGGATCATCTTGGTCCTCAAACGCTGCAACTCTTTGCGTTGACCTATTTTATTGGCATATTTGGTTTTCCCCTGATCGCAGGCTGGATCATCGTTGAAATGGGTGCCACACCCCTACTGGTGTTGGTCGCCCTCCTTGCTGCGGTTGAGGCAACCTTGGCGCTGCGCCGCGCGATACCTGCAAACCGATAGAAAAGAAGTATCCGTCGATGCCCTCCTCCCCCCTGACCCAGCCCGTTGAATGCGCCGCAAGGACCGGCTTGTGAATACCGCACCGGACCATCCATGGCTGGTTCTTGCGGGTCTTGCCGTTGGCGTGACGGTAACCAACGGATTTGCACGTTTCGCCTATGGCCTGCTCCTGCCGTCGATGAAGTCCGAACTGGGTTGGAGCTATGCGCAAGCGGGATGGCTGAACTCGGCCAACGCGCTTGGCTATGTCGTTGGTGCCGTCGTGACCATGCTGGCGATCCGCTCCATATCACCGTCGCGCCTGTTCACGTTTGGCCTGATCGCAACCACTGCGGCCCTGTTGGCAACCGGGATGAACGCGGCCCTCTGGTGGCAGACGATGTGGCGGTTTTTGGCGGGCGTCTTTGGGGCGATGTCTTTCTCTACCGCCGGGGCCCTGGCGGCGGGCCTGTTCCAGAACGACCCCAAACGCAGCGCCCTTGCGATCGCCATCCTGTTCGGTTCAGGCGGCGGCTTGGGCATCGTGCTTGCCGGTGCCGCCCTGCCGCTCATGCTGGATGCCTATGGACCGGCCTCCTGGACGATGGGCTGGATCGTGATTGGTGTGATGAGCCTGTCATTCTTGCCGCTCAGCATATGGGCCGCCGCACAGTTACATGCACCGGCCCAAGCAAAGGTCGAGACGGTCCCGCTTCCACTGCGCCGAATGCTGCCCGAATGTGCGGGGTATGCGGGCTTCGGTCTGGGTTACATCATTTACCTGACTTTTTTGTCTGCATGGATGACGGAGCAAGGTGCAAGCGCCCAATTCATCGCGCTGGTCTGGGTCTTGCTGGGCCTGTGTATTTGCCTGTCGCCCTTTATCTGGCGTCCTGTCTTTGCCCGGTATGCCTCTGGCCTGCCCTTGGCACTGATTTTGACCTGCATTGCGATTGGCACTGCGCTCCCGGTGTTGTTCCCCGGTGGATACATCCTTCTGATCTCGGCAGTTGTGTTTGGCCTATCGGTGTTTATGGCACCGGGGGCGGTGACCAATTTCGCCCGGCAGAACCTTCCCCCCAACAGTTGGGGTCGCGCAGTCAGCCTGTTTACTGTGATCTTTGCGATCGCCCAGACAATTGGCCCCTATGGTGCGGGCCTTGTCGGTGATCTGTTTGAAAACATCGGGGTCAGCCTGCTTACCGCATCCGTGCTGTTGCTGCTCGGCGCACTCATCGCCTTGCGGCAACGGCCTCTGTAAGGTCACCCTTCAGCCGCGCCGACAGGAAACATTGACGACGGTCCCAGCTCGGGTTCAATCAGCCGCCAACAGAGGCAATTCGCGGCGAAAAGGCACGCCCGTGGCCGGCGGTTCACCCAATTCCCGCGCACAGCGATGCCCACCATAAACCGCAGCCGCGATCGTGCCCGGCGCAAAACAATCACCAATGCGGATCACGGACTTTGCCCGCCCGTGAAGCGCGGAATGAAGATCTTCACGCGGGTTGCGCATGGTGACGGGGACAAGCGTGCCATAGCTGATTTGGCGCAAGGCATCGGTATAGACACAAGCCAGATCCAGATGATCGGCGTGAATGCCGGTTAGGGTATGCAGCGGAATGATGGTCACGCCAAGCTCCATCAACCGCGACTGGATGCGCGACTGTTCCATCGTGTTATGGGTCCAATGCGACACATCCGCAGTTGGTGTGACATAGGTCACGTCGTGACCGTCCAGGGACAGTTTTTCGGCCAACAGACCCGCCATATGGTAATAATCGTCATCAAAAATGACGACGGGGCCGCTAGGTACCTTTCCGGCACAAATCGCATCCACACTCATGATGTGGCCGCTGGTGTGGCCGGGAATGGCACGGCGGTTGCTGCGCCCGATCCCGGTCACATCCCAGTCGGACCCGGTGGCCAGCACAACATGATCGGCCTCAAATTCCAGCACTTGCTCGGCATTCAGCGGGCTGTTGTGAAACACCGAGACATTGGCCATCTGACTGATCTGATAGATACGGTAATCCGCCACGCGCCGCCATTGGCTCAGACCTGGCAACCGGCTTTCAATATCGACACGTCCGCCCAGGGTTTCCTTTGCCTCCGCCAGGGTCACGTCATAGCCCCGTTGCCCCAACGCACGCGCAGCCTCCAACCCTGCCGGCCCGGCACCCACGATCAACACGCTTTCATCAGCGGCCTTGGGGGCAATCCTCTCGGGATGCCACCCCTTGCGCCATTCCTCGCCCATCGTCGGATTTTGTGTGCAGCGCAGCGGGTGAACAAGGAAATCCCCGGACACACAGATGTTGCACCCGATACATTCACGGATGTCCTCGATACGGCCTTCTTCGATCTTTTTGGGTAAAAACGGATCCGCGATTGACGGACGCGCGGCACCAATCAGGTCAAGCACACCCTTTTTGACCAGCGATACCATCGTGTCCGGCGAGGTGAACCGACCGACCCCAACCACCGGCTTCGTCGTCACCTGTTTTACAAATCGGATATAGTCCGTCTGATAGCCTTCATCGGAAAACCGCGAGGTCGCGCTGTCGTTGTCCCAACCGCTGACGTTCACGTCCCAAAGATCAGGAAGCTCGGCCAGCATCTCGACAATTTCGCGTCCCTCGCCGTTACTTGTGAGCCCGTCCGGCCCCCTCATTTCATCAACGGCCAATCGAACAGCCACCGCACATGTATCGCCAATTGCCTCTTTGGTGTCTTCAATCACTTCACGCATCAAACGGACACGATTTTCCAGACTGCCGCCATATTCGTCCATCCGGTCGTTTCGGTCTGCTTGCAAAAAATGCATCAGCGTTGTCATGTCATGGCCTGCATAAACATAGACGATGTCAAACCCCGCAGCCCTGGAGCGAAGTGCCGCGTCGACATGCATCTTGCGAAACGCTTTGATGTCGGCCTTGTCCATGCGCCGGGCCTGCACCGGTTCGGCCAGGTCGATGGGCCGTGCCGACGGCCCCATCGGAATTTCGCGGCTGTAATTGTTGGCCGCACCTGCGCCCAGATGCGCAGGCTCTATGCCCGCCAGCCCCCCATGCGCGTGAATTTTTTCCACCATCTTGGCCAGCACCGGGATGTCGCTGTCATCCCACAAGCGGCTCTCGATAAAACCGCTCAGCTCGGAGGTATGGGAAATCTCGCACTCTTCCGTGTTGACCACACCCCAACCGCCCTCGGCCTTGACCCCGCGCATTTCCGCCATCGACGATGGATATTGATGGCCCATGCCATTGCAATGGGGCACTTGATAGAATCGGTTGGGGGCCGTCACCGGGCCAATTTTCACCGGCTCGAACAGGACATCATAACGTGGATCGCGGCTCATATAATGGCTCCTCGTGGAATTGGAGTCCGCGTTCGGGACGCCCCACTCATTTATGAGAATACTGTTTCTCCAAAAAGCATTCTCATCGTTTATTCATATCATTATCAGTCTATTGTGCAGAAAAACTATCTGAACGTCCATTCAATGTTTTGTTGCTTTTGACCCCAAGTCAAGGCCATAATGAAGCCTGCGGCACATCTTCCAGTGAACAGGAACAAGACAACAATGCCTGATCTTCCCCGTCTCATTCATCTCGACGCCAACGGTGCTGAAGGTTCAGGATTGACCCGGCTTGAACTTGATGCCGCTGATTTCCAATCAGAAGTCCCCATTCAGCATCTGCATGTTTTCTTTGAAGACGCAGACCTCGGGTTGGTGGTCGGTGTCTGGGACACGACAACCATGCAAGAAGCCTTTGGACCCTATCCCGGTGACGAATTCGTCTGGGTGCTTGAGGGGCATTTTGCAATGATTGATGGCGACGGCGATGCGGTTCATGCGGGCCCCGGCGATTCCGTCGCCTTTCGCAACGCGGCCCCCATGAGCTGGAAACAGGACGGCTATCTGAAGAAATTCTTTGTCACCCATCTCGACCCAGATCGCCGCACACCAAATGTGGTATCCGGCGACGGGGCGGTGATTGTCATGGACCCTGATGCGCCGCTGGCCGACGTCTCCGAAAACGGCGGGCCGGTGGAACGCGAACACCTGGCGTTTACCAATGATACCGGCAATATGCGCGTCGGCCTTTGGGAATGCGACACCGCTGATTTTGGAATGTCACCCTTTCCGGTACATGAATTTGTACAAGTGCTGGCAGGAGAAGCAACGATTGCCGAGGCCGACGGAACAACGCATCACGTCAAGGCCGGTGACTGTTTCTTCATTCCCGAAGGCACCGTATGCCAATGGCAGATCCCGAAATATGTCAAAAAATACTATGCACAGATTGACGCAAAGTGAGGCTTACCCAAGACGACATTGGCGAAAAATGCCTCAGACCGGATCAGAGGGCTGAAGCGGAAAATGCTTGGGAAAGAAACGCGTCAATGCGTGCAGGCAATCTTCTCGGCATTCGTCACGATCGGTGATCTTCGGATAAAGCATGAGGCAAAGCCAAGACCCATCCGAGAGCGATTCAATTGTCCGCGCCGTCCGCTCTGCGTCCAAATCATCATATCCGCCTTCGGCGATAAGCCCGGCACAAATCTCCACGATCCGGCTGTAGCGCTCATTGTCATATCTGTTGTGAATCTTTAAGTAATTTGGCCGGTATTTTGCCTGTCCCCAAAAGGCGAACCAAACCGCCAATCTCTTGTGCGTGCAAATCTTCTTGTCAAAATCCGCACTTATGATCGCAGCCAGACGATGCGCCAGTGTCGGTTCGGCCCTGTCATAATACTGTGTCCACAGGTTGTAGTGTTCTTGTGCCAGATGCCCCAGCGTCGCGTCGTACAATGCTTCCTTGCTGTCGAAATGATAATTCACAACACCATGGGAAAGATTGGCCTTGTCGGTCACGTGCCGCAATGTGGTGTCGGAAAATCCGCGCTTTGAGATTGAATCAATCGCCGCCATAATCAGCTGCAATCGCCGGATTTCCCGTGGCGCTGTGCGCTTCTTGACTGGAGCAGCTTCAACAGCCATTCAGGCTTCCTTTCCTTCGGCAAATTTCTGGTTCAACCTATCCAGCCTTTGCTGACGGAACAACAAGATCGCCGCGATCGTCACACAAATTGCGATGACGAGGATCATTATCGTTGCAAGCGCATTGATGTCAGGTCTCAGGCCGACCCTAATCCTCGAAAAGATGAGAATTGGCAAGGTAGTTGCACCCGGACCCGTCACAAAACTGGCGATGACCAAATCATCAAGAGAGAGCGTAAACGCCAAAAGCCATCCCGAGATCAAAGCCGGCGTCAGGCGTGGAATTGTGATCGCCGTCAGTACCTTGAAGGGCTTGGCCCCCAAATCGGCCGCGGCCTCTTCCAGCGTTTCACCCATACCCGTCAACCGCGCCTGAATGGTCACGGCAACATAGGCCATTGAGAATGTAATATGTGCGATGGTGATCGTGGCAAAACCACGTTGATTGGGCCAGCCGACCATTTCCTTGAGCGAGATGAACAGAACCAGCAAGGCAAGTCCGGTAATGACTTCGGGCATCACCAAAGGGGCCACCAACATGCCGCCAAAAAGGGTCCGGCCCCTGAACCTGCCAAACCGCACCATCGCCAGGGCCGCCAGCATCCCAAGCAATGTCGCGACAGTCGCGTTGACGAAGGCGATCCTGAGGCTAAGCCCAACCGCGGCCCAGACCTCCTCCGACTGGAACAGAACCTCGTACCAGCGCAGCGACCAGCCCCCCCAGACCGGAACCAGCTTTGAATGATTGAACGAGTAGATGACCAAAAGGATCATCGGAATGTAGAAGAATGCCAATCCTAGGGTCAGCATCACGGTTAGAAATCGGGAACGGCGACCATGCATGAACTAGGGTGACTCCGATGCGTTGCCCTGGAAGTGTTGGAATATGATGATCGGGACCACCAATATCACCAGCAGGACAATCGCGACGGCCGCCGCAACCGGCCAATCGCTGTTGCGCGAAAACTCGTTGTACAACACCCGACCGATCATCTGCACATTGCCGCCGCCCAGAAGGTCGGGGATCACATATTCCCCCGTGGCCGGAATAAACACCAGCAGCGACCCCGCAATGATACCGGGCATGGTCAACGGAAGCGTGACCCGGAAGAAGGTATTTGTGGGACGCGATCCAAGGTCGGCGGCAGCCTCGTTCAGGCTGCCATCCAGCTTTTCCATATTCGCATAAAGCGGCAGGATCATGAACGGCATATAGGTGTAGACAATGCCGATATAGACCGCGAATTCCGTGTAAAGCATGCGGATCGGTTCATCTATCAATCCCATTGCCATCAGCAGGTTATTGATGGTCCCCTGATCGGCCAGCAATCCCATCCACGCGTAAACCCGCAACAAAAACGATGTCCAGAACGGCAGGATAATAAGAAGCAGCAGGATCGGCTTGGCCACCGGCCCGGATCGCACAATCGCATAGGCAATCGGATAGCCAAACAAAAGGCAGAGCAAGGTCGACGTCGTCGAGATTTTCAGTGAATTGACATAGGTGTCGAAATAGAGGCTGTCGCTGAAAATGTAGCTGAAATTATCAAAGACGATCCTGACCGTCAGAATCCCACCCTCGGCCCATTCGATCATGCGCGTGAAGGGCGGGCTTGCGATTGCCAATTCGGCAAGACTGATTTTTGCAACAATAAAGAACGGCGACAGGAAGAACAGCAGCAGCCAGATGAACGGGACAGCGATGACAATCCATCGCCAATTGTGTTGGAGGTTCCGCAGAATCCTTTGGCGCAGTGGCTTCCCTGCTGCGTCCCTGGCACCAGGGTGTTGAAGCGGAAGATCACTCATGAGGTCAGCAGCATCGGGCTCGATGGCTCCCAGCTGATATTAACCTTGTCTTCCCAGGTGATGCGATGCGCGCGGTCCATCGGCCGGGTCAGATTTGGAGCCGTCACATCGAATACCTGGCCATTGGGCAGCTTGACCTTGTAAATCGACGTGTCGCCCAGATACCCGATGTCATCAATTTCGCCGCTCACCTGATTTGGTCCGGTTTGCGGTTCATCTGTCTTGACGACACGAATTTTCTCAGGTCTCAGAGCAACCCATATCTTGCTGCCCATTTTTACGGTCTGGCCGTGGTCAATGAATATTTCGCCAATTTCTGACTGGACCCGAACGTGGTCGGCGCCATCTTCGCTCACCCGACCTTCGAAAATATTGGCGGACCCGATGAAGTCCGCGACAAAGCGGGATTCAGGGAATTCGTAAATCTCTGTCGGCGTGCCGATCTGTTTGAATCGGCCCGCGTCCATCACGGCCATGCGTGTCGACAGGGTCATCGCCTCTTCCTGGTCATGGGTCACAACGATGAATGTGACGCCGACCTTTTCCTGAATATTGGCCAATTCAAACTGGGTCTGCTTACGCAGTTTCTTATCCAACGCCGCAAGAGGTTCGTCCAAAAGCAACAGCTTGGGCTGCTTGACCAACGCACGGGCCAGAGCGACCCGTTGGCGCTGCCCCCCCGACAATTGCTGCGGCTTGCGCTTTTTGAAATCCTCAAGCTCCACCAGCTTGAGAATGTCATGCACCCGGTCAACGATGTCGAGCTTGGGCACCCGATCCTGTTGCAGGCCGAAGGCAATGTTCTTTTCAACGCTCATATGCGGGAACAGCGCATAGCTCTGAAACATCATGTTTGTTGGCCGCTCGTAGGCCGGCACGTCCAGCATGTTCACACCATCAATGTGGATCGACCCGCCATTCAGCGATTCAAACCCGGCGAGCATACGCAGCAGCGTGGATTTGCCACACCCAGAGCCGCCCAGAAGGCAGAAAAGCTCTCCTTTGTAGATGTCCAGATCGACATTATCTACGGCTATGACATCATCGTATTTCTTGGTAACGCCTTTGATCTGGACCAACGGCGTTGCGTCATCCTGGTCAAGCCACGGCGCATTGGTGTGGTTCGATGTATCGGTCAACTTGGTCCCCGCGACGTATCAAGCAAGGCAATCTGCCGGGGGGTGGCAATCACGACAACAGCCACCCGCACACATTCATAGATCGCTTAGTTACCGGCCTTGAAGTCGGTCCACGTCCGAGTCTGAAGCCGCTCAATTCGCGGCGGCAACACAGCGGTGGTGTACATTTTCGCAACCTGATCTGACGTCGGGAATGCCGCGGGGCTGGATGTCACATCTGCGTCAACCATTGGCTTGGCTGTCAGGTTGGCCGTCGCATACCAGGTAAAATTACTGTCCGCTGCGCCGACCTCGGGCCGCATCATGTAGTTCAGGAACAGATGCGCGTCGTCCTTGTTGGCCGCATCCTGAGGGATGATCCAGCCGTCAATCCAAAGCTGTGCCGCGCCGTCACCTTCCGGCAGAAAAAAATCAAGAACCACGCCGGTTTCCGCCTCGGCCGCGCCAGACATCGCCAACAGGCCATCCGGCCCCCATGTGACCGACACACAGAATTCCTTTTGCGGCATCCGCTGATAGGCATAATTGTCGAATGTTTTTACAAATGGGCGGACCTCGGCCAGCATTGCGCCAACCTTTTCATAGTCCTCAGGGTTCGTCGAATTCGGGTCGAGCCCCATGTATGCCAGGGCCATCGGGATAATATCACCAGGTGAATCGAGGAATGAAACACCGCATCCGGCCAGCTTTTCCATATGCGCGGGGTTAAACACCAGATCCATCGACCCAATCGGCGCATCCGGATAGGTCTCAAGCACCAGGTCCCTATTATAGGTGACGCCATGTGTCCCCCACATATAAGGAATGAAATGTTTGTTACCGGGATCCCAATCACTGGCAAGCTGCGCCATCAACGCGGGGTCCATGTTCTTCACATTGTCGAGCCTGGACATATCCAATGGCGCAACAATCCCTGCCTTTATCAGCCGCGCGACATCGCTGCCAGAGTGGCTCACAACGTCATACCCGCTGCTGCCAGCCAATAGCTTTGCATCAATCGCTTCGGCAGAATCATATAGGTCGTAGACGACCTTGATGCCGTATTCAGCCTCAAAGTTGGCGATGGTGTCTTCCGCGATATACTCGCCCCAGTTCGTGACGTTAAGCACCCGATCCTGTGCCAAAGCGGCGCCCGTCATGGCGACCCCGACTGTTGCCGCCACCGTGTACCCCAGCACACTGTTCACTACCTTCATTCCCAAATTCCTCTTCCTGATTGGATGCACCACAGGGTACCCCTGTCGCCATTTTGGTATTTGAATCACTCCACCGACTGGCGCGATCTCGCCAGCACTCCCCGTTTTGCCGCACAGCTAAATATTATTATCTGAACGGTCATTCAGAACGGTAAGCCGGTGCAAACGCTTGAGTCAAGCAAAGCCGTTACATGCTCCCCCAAAACCGGGGCCATGATGAAGTGTTAACCGCAAAGGCCAATACCTGGGTTTCGAATACAAACGAAGTGTCGGAAAATAGACGGAACTTAGCATTTTTCTGAATGGACAGTCAGTCGGTATCTCTTGACGCCAGCGTCATTTTTGCAGACTACTGGAACCTGGAAAACCTTGATCTGGACCGTTCAGCGCAACCGCTGCCGGGCCCGATGCGCGCCTTGAAACTGATGGAACGATGCCATCAAACCCATGATGCCGCTTCGACCAAATGACACTGGACGACCAAAATTGACCCGGCGGCACACGCGAGAACGCCAACTGGAAAATCGGATGACTGCGATGGATGCGAAATCAAGAAACGAAGAGATCCCAACGGATTGGGACCGCCGTGGCCTTCCGGGCTGGTGTTATCACAGCCCGGCACTGCTGGAGCTTGAAAAGGATCAATTGTTCAAGACCCATTGGCAGATCGCCTGTCATGTCTCTGACATCCCGGACGCGGGCAGCTATCTGTCGTTTGATCTGTGCGAAGAGCGCGCGATTATCGTGCGGGACAATGATCTTGAGGTCCGGGCCTTCCACAACATCTGTCGGCATCGCGGATCGCGGCTCGTGGCTAAGGAACAGGGCACATGCCCCAATGCCTTGATCTGCCCGTTCCACGGCTGGGTCTATAATCTGGATGGGACATTGCGGGGTGCCGCGCGCCCCGCCAGCTTCCCGCCTCTGGACAAAAACGAATTCGGGCTGCGTTCGATCGAAATGGAAATCTGGAACGGCTTTGTCTTTGTGCGGTTCAAGCCCGGCCCTCAGCCATCCGTCGCCGAATTGCTGGCACCGTTCGAAGCGGAAATTGCATCATACAATATGGCCGATCATGTCCCGACCGATGGTATCTGGACGGAACAGACCCCCGTGAACTGGAAATCCGTGCGGGACGTTGACAACGAAGGCTACCATGTCGCGATGGCCCATCCCGGCTTGCAGGATCTCTATGGATCAACCTACAACGACGCGCCCTTTGTCGACGGGGTGTCGCGCTCGGACGGCGCGTTCACCCCGACAAAGGGCCGCCGATGGGCGGTGCGCAACTACAAGAAATTCTCAATGCCCCAACCGCATTTGCCCGATGAATTACACAAGACCTGGCTTTATTGGGGCATCTTCCCCAACGGGGTGATCGCGGCAACACCCGAAACCGTGTTGTTCTATCAGGAATTCCCGCAGACGACCGGCAAGTCGATCCTGCGCAGCGCGACCTACCGGAACCCTGTTGAGAACCGTCAACAGCGTGCGGCCCGGTATCTGGCGGCCCGCATTGACCGCGAAACGGTTGAAGAGGACATTCAGCTTACCATCTGGTCCAATGAGGCCATGGCCTCCGAGTCCTTCGAGGGGTTCTATCTGTCTGATCTGGAATATGGCGTCCGCAGCCATCACGACCACCTGCGCAACATCCTTCCGGTCTACACTCTGGAAGAAGCACCGCAAGAATCCGAATTGGCCGATGTGAACGCGTCGATGATGACAACGCCGAAATACTGAAGATGGCGCCGAACCCACAAATTGAACGTGAGCATCAACACAGTTTGCTCTGCACCAGCATCGGCTCAGAGGGCTCTGGCGCAGCGCGGTATGGGGCGGCCATGTTTTTCTATAACATGGGCCTGATCGGCGGTGAAATGCTGGAGATCTACCGCAGATGCAGCAAATTTGACCACGAAGACCCGATTGATCTGGCCCGGTTTGAACAGGTTGAACCGCCTTCATTTGTTACATCATGCCCGTCGAGAAGCGCGACGTGACGGCCTGTCCCACTCACATTGACGCGGTTGTTGTCGGCGCTGGCATCGCCGGATTGTCAGCCGCGGCTGCCCTCCGTCAGGCCGGGATCAACACGCTCGTGCTGGAAGCCGCTGACCGCATCGGAGGTCGCTGCGTCACCGACCGAACTCCCTTTTCAATCCCCTTTGACCGAGGCGGATCATGGCTTCATTCGGCCCCGATCAACCCGCTGGCACGACTGGCAGAACAAAGCGGGGCGACGTTGCACAAACGCCCTTGGACGCGGTCTTGGGTCCATGCACTGGGTCAGGATTTACCGGATAAGCATGTCGACAGCTTTCGGACCTATGAAACCGACATGTGGAAGGCCATCAACGCAGCCGGCGCGCAAGTCACCGATTGCACACCAAAATCCGCCATGCCCGAAACCCGCTGGGCCTCGACGGCTGTGCATTTGATCCCGCAGATGCTCGCCGGAGACGCGGATGTCACATCGGCCCGAGATACTTACAATTACACCGACGCACCGGGCGATTGGCTGGTTGAAGGGGGCCTGGGCACTTTCATCGCTGGCCTGCACAAGGAGGTGGCTGTTCAAAAGAATTGCCCGGTCACCAAGATTGACTATTCAGGGGACCACGTCCAGATCACAACACCCCAGGGAGTGCTGGGAGCGGATCACGTGATCCTGACGGTATCAACTGGTGTGCTTGCGGCGGAAACGATTGAATTTACCCCGCCCCTGCCCCCGTCAATAACCACTGCGGTTGACATGTTGCCCTGCGGCCTGCTCAACAAGATCGGAATAGAATTTGACCCCGCCTGGGCCAAGGCAACCCAGGGCCAGATGGCTGACTACCACAGCAGTGAGGCCGAATTCTGTTCCTTGCTCTTTGGCATTTGCAACAGCCCCCTTGCCGTTGGCTTTGTCGCAGGTCGGTTCGCGGACGCATTGGAAAACCAAGGTGCAGGAGCGGCAACAGATTACTGCCTCGAAGGTCTGCGCGCAACTTTTGGCACCAACGTGGTCAAATATGTTCTGCGCACCAACGAGACGGCCTGGCGCAGCGATGCCAATGCTCTGGGTGCCTACAGCTATGCAAAACCCGGTGGCACCGATGCGCGGCGTACTCTGGCCGAGCCGCTTGAAAACCGGCTTTTCTTCGCCGGTGAGGCGACGATGACCGACAGCTACTCGACCGTCCATGGGGCCTTCCTTAGCGGCAAGCGCGCCGCAGATCAGGTCAGCACTGCAATGACGGGCGGGCAGTCGGCCTGCCAGAAAGAAAGCGATCATGACACCAAAGATAAATAAACCGGCCCTTGCAAAAATTGCGCCGCAGGACCGCCGCGTAGAGAATGTTCACAACGCCAGGTTTGAACAGCTGTTCAGCAACGGCGTGGAAGATGGGTCAGTCCTGCAATTGAACCGCGCAAAGCCGCTGGGTTCCGGGTTTCACATTTATCGCATGGAAGCGGGGGCCACCACCGTCACCCATACGCACGCCAGCGACGAAGAATTTTACATCATCGAGGGTGACATCGTCGATCATGACGGGGCGCGATACGGCGCGGGCGATCTTGTCTGGCTGCGCAAAGGCACGGAACACAATTCCTACTCCCCAAACGGGTGCCTGATCGTCGTCTATCTTGAAGCCGACGAAGACACCCAATAGCCCCCGCCAGGGCACCATGCCAAAACCATTCCGGGAACATGCAATGGACAATTCGAACGCGAAAATCTGGGACAACGACCACTTCATGCACCCCTGGGAAGGGATGGATGACCTTGGCCAGAACGAACGCGCCTTTATCGAGGCAAGTGACGGGGTCTATGTCATCAATGACGCAGGCCAGCGGCTGATTGATGGTCCTGCCGGCATGTGGTGTGTTCAGGTTGGATACGGGCGAGATGAGATTGCCGATGCAATGGCCGATCAGGCACGCAAACTGGCCTACTTTTCGCCTTTCAACAACACAAGCTCGGTCACAACTCAATTCGCCCGCGAGATCGCGAAACGCACGCCCGGTGATTTGAACCATGTGTTCTTCACAACTGGCGGCTCCACCGCTGTCGATACGGCATTGCGGTTTGTCCATTTCCGCAACAACCTTCTGGGGCGGCCAGAAAAGAAAAAGATCATCTCAAGGCAGAAAGCCTATCACGGCAGTACTTATCTGTCGGCCGCTGTCGGCGGTAAGGAACGCGACCGCCTGTGGCTGGACAAGCCGGACGAGCTTGCTCATTTTCTGCCTGACGTGAATCCGTTGGTGCGCAAACCCGGACAGAGCATCGCCGAGTTCCTGGACGAAAAGATAGCCGACCTTGAAAACGCGATCCTGAGCATTGGTCCCGAAAACGTCGCGGCCTTCATCGCAGAGCCTGTGCTTGCCTCTGGTGGCGTTATCGTGCCGCCCGAAGGCTATCACAAGCGCTGCATCGACCTGTGTCACAAATACGATGTTCTCTACATTTCGGATGAGGTGGTGACCGCATTTGGCCGATTGGGGCATTGGTTCGCATCCAGTGAACTCTTCGGCATTCAGCCCGATATTCTCATTTGCGCAAAAGGTCTGACATCCGGCTATGCACCTATGGGGGCTGCGATCTTTTCGGACCGTTTGATGGCCGATGTCACAGGCTCAAACGGAAAAGGGGCCACCTTCTCAAATGGCTATACCTATTCGGGCCATCCCATCAGTGCTGCTGCCGGCTTGGCCAGCATGCAGATCATTGAACGCGAAGGGTTGCTGGAACACGTACGCAGCGTCGGGCCACTGTTCCAGGAGAGACTGCGCGGGCTGGCGGATCTTCCGCTGGTTGTAGACGCACGTGGCATGGGTCTCATGGGGTGCGTCCAATGTTCCTACGACGGGGACACAAACAGCTCGCTGGAAGACGACTACGCCCTTGGTGCCCTGATTGATGCCGAATGTCAGGATCGTGGCCTCGTCCTGCGCCCGATCATCAACATGTGCGTCATGTCACCGCCGCTGGTAATCTCCGAAGACCAAATCAACGGAATGTTTGATATTCTGGGGAAATCCATCACACAGGTTGCAAGCTCGACCAGCACGAAATAGATGCCCGCCCCTGCGGCGTGGATGGACCGACCGGGCGCACAGCGGATGCCCTTTGAGTACCCGCAAAATGGAATGCAGGATTATTGAGCAGTGGTGACCAAACAAGAAACCAGAATGCTCAACGGCGGCCTCACCACCGAGTTTTCCCGCTTTGTCTTCCCGTCCGTATTTGGGATGCTGGCAATCTCTTCAGCCAGCGTCATCGACGGCATTTTCATCGGAAATTTTGTCGGAGCCACCGCGCTGGCATCGGTGATCCTTGTCATGCCGCTATTGGCCTTCGCCTTTGGTGTTTTGATCATGGTATCCTTGGGTGCTGCGGTCGTTTCAGGCAAATATCTTGGCGAAGGCGACATCAATGAAGCCTCGAACATGTTTTCAAAGGCGGGTATCCTGGCCACGCTTGTCATGGCCACCATCGGCGCCCTGACGCTGATCTTGCCCGAACAAATCGTCGCTGCCCTTGGGGCAAAGGGCGAAACAATTGCCCTGAGCGCCCGGTATCTATGGGTGATCGCGTGGTTCTTTCCGGCGTTCGCCGTTGCAGTCCTGCTCAGCCAGTTTGCACGGGTGGACGGACGCCCCGGCATTTCATTCTTGGCGATGATGAGCATCACGGTTGTGAACATCGCGTTCGATTTCATCATGGTTGCTTGGCTCGATTGGGGCCTGACCGGTGCCGCACTTGCAACAGGGCTTGCGTATCTGACCGGTGCCCTAATTCCCCTGGTCCACTTTTTGGGGCCGCGCGCCAAACTTGCAATGATCCGACCCTACGGGACGTGGTATGTGCTCGTCCGGTCCACGTTCAACGGGTTCTCCGAATTTCTGAATGAAACATCCAGCGGCTTGGTTTTGCTTTTGTTCAACTGGATCCTGATAACCCAGGTTGGAACACTCGGTGTCGCGTCCTTCGCAATTGTCGACTACATCATCTACTTTGGTATCCTGATCTTCTATGGCGTCGCCGAAGGCATTGTCCCCTTAATCAGCGTCAATTTCGGGGGCCGAAAACCAGATCGAATACTCCGGTTTCTGATACTTGGGGTTGGTTTTAGCACTTTGATCGGCGCGGGCCTCATGGCACTCCTGTTGATATGGCCTGAAAGGTTGATCGGGGTTTTCCTGCGGGATGCTGAATTGGAAATTCAAATATTTGCTGTTTCCATCATCACCATTATCTGGCCGGTTTTCATCTTCAGCGGCGCAAACATCACTATATCGGCTTATTTCACGGGCATGCATCGCGCCATACAATCGTCAACAATCGCGATTGTGCGCTCATTGATATTGCCCGTGTGTCTTATTCTTCTGTTCTGGAATTGGTTCGGCGTCATGGGGGCATTCTATGCCCTGCCCGTCGCTGAGGGGCTTACCTTCATTCTGAGTGTCAGCCTGCTCTATTCAACGCTCCCCGGAAAACTCATGGCTTCGACGCCCCCCCACACGGACGGCTCAGCGGCGTGAACGCCTCTCCGCCAGCCGCAGCGAGAACGGGGCTTCTCGTTTCGCTTTGAGCTTGCCAAGCGGCTATTTTGTTGAATTTGTGATCGGACATCGCCATCGCCGCCGCCCGGATAATTGCCCTGAGTTTCGGTGTTAGTTGATGTATTGCAGGTACTTAGATCAGTTTCCCACTCTTGGAGAATGTCCAGCAGAGAGTTCAATGTTTCTCTCTCCAGCAGCACCAGGATTACCCTTTTATGTCTATTTGGCCGGTGCAAACCGGGACCGCAGAGATTTTCTGACAAGCGCATAGGCTGCGGAATGGACCGAATGCCGCATGTCGTTGCTATAGCTACGCAGCGGCATCAGGGGAAACCTCAAAGCAATATTCGCCTCGCAAGGGCCGGACATGCCGCTGGCGCAGCTTTCCATTTACTCAAACCGCTAAGTCACTCATATATTGAAAAAATGGTTATTTGCAGGGGATTGTAGGAACAATGAAGAAGAATGCGGGCCTTTTGGCCGTTCTTGCGTCGTCCGCTTTATTGCTTGGATGCGCCGATCCTAG